>DATFHE010000319.1:0-4170 GCA_035248745.1 Anaerolineales bacterium
TCATATATCGGAATACGTTGCGTTTACGATACCCTCGAAAAACTAAGTCGAGGTCATCGAAAGTACGTCTGCGTTTCAACGCGCCGGGAATCTTCGGATGTACTTTATTTCCTAAGCCAATTGCTCGAAAGAAATTCCAAAGGACATGACGGCTGGGCACGAAAAGCACAGGGTCCAGCAGGATCAACGCACGGAATTTGCCCGGCTCCCGCAAGGCAGCGCGTAATGTAACAATCGCTCCAATGGAGTGTCCCACGCCAATGACCGAGGTGGGTGACGAATCCAGAAATTCACCTAAGTCATCCGAGAAAGGTTTCCAATGTTCGATTGCATTTGGTTTCGAATCCCTCCATAGGGGACGAAGCAAGATTCCAAAAACGTGATATCGTGTCCGCAAAAGTGCAAGGAAAGGGTTGTAACATTCAGGAGGATACCCATTGGCGTGGAGGAAATGGAGCGGCTGACCTGCACCGCCAAAATCAAAGTGAGGGGTGTTCATCACGTGTTTACGTGTTTACTAATATTTCCCATAGTTGATCGGCTGGCTCATCTGCTGAGGAACTTCGAGTCGCTTGTGGACCTCTGCCCCAAGCTTCTCCCAGTACTCATTACGATCCTTCACGCCGTAAATCCATTCATCTAAATATCTCTCGGTCGCTTCGGGGGATTCGCTGACTTTATCCCACGCGAGATAGAACTCATTATCACGGTCATAGTATCCCTGTGCATAGGATGGATGACACGCAAACGGTACATGGCACACGGCGCTGACAACAATGCCGGGGATCATCGTGCGGTTCGGGTCAGAGCGGATGACCGATTCCTCCACGATTTCCTCTGCGGTGAGGATGACTTTTTTTGCAGCGAAGGCAGCTTCCTTTTGCTCGCCGATGATGCCCCATAAGTGGGCATTGCCATTTGCGTCTGCGCGCTGCACATGGACAATCGCCACATCCGGGTTGAGCGCGGGAACAACGATGATATCCTTGCCGCCGAACGGGTCGGGGATACGCTTGATGTTTGGGTTGGCTTTCTCCAGGTCGATAGCGCCGGTCTGGTTCATCGGCAGGAATGGCAGACCTGAAGCCCCCGCCTGTAAACGCGTGATCATCCCGAAGTGGGAATACTCCTCCCATTCCAGTTTCCCCTGCTCGAGTGCCGAACGTACGATGCGCAGCGAGCCCACGCCGGGGTTGCCCATATACGAAAAAATCACTTTGCGAGCGCAGCCTGCCGCGACCATCTGGTCGTAAATCAGGTCCGGTGTCGCGCGGGCGAGAGTCAGATTCCTTTTCCCCTGTCGGATGATTTCATGCCCGGCGGCAAAGGGAATGAGGTGAGTGAATCCCGCCGCGTAAAAAACATCACCATCGTTCACATAGGTTGCAACGGCGTCTGAAAGTGAAATGAGTTTCGTCATTACTTCTTGCCCTGGGCTTCCTTTTTAGCTTTTGGCATTAGCCGTTTAACCAGGCTGAATCTCCCGCTGGGCGTGACAGAGCGCTTGAACTGACCCCGGAAGAAAAAGCCGATGACGAGCAACAGGACGCTCCAGCAAAAGTATTCGAACGCGACCTGCCGCGCGGCTTCCGAAAGCAAAAAGAATGCAAGCAAGCCAATCCCCACGATGATGAAGAACGTTCCAATGCGATGAAGAACTTCCTTGCGATTGAATCCCTGGGGAGAACTCATGTTATTTTCCTTCAGGCGTGTCAGATCTTTTACATAGTTGGTTTTCTTGCTGAGAATAATGTCCTGCGGAATGGATAAAAAACTGGCGTCTCAGGCAGAGCAGCCTTCATCTTGACGCGGAGCGCCTCCACAAATTTCTCTTTGTATTCGCCCAATCGCTCAAAATAAGGGACCAGCGCAGTGCCTGAAATCCATTCTATCACCGCGTCTGCGTCTTCCAAAACGTGGGCATATACTTTTTCGAAGACATTGATATCTTCTGCGCCACAGTCGAAGAGCAGGCGTGCATATTCGTCTATAGACAGAACGGGGGCATATCGTTGAAAGCCGCTCAAGACTGCCTTGAACGGTTCTTCACTTGCGGTCTCACGGTAGATCTGGTGTGAGATGTGGTTATGGTTGGATGGGACTTGCACAGCAATCTGACCGCCGGGCAACAGTCTTTCATACAGACGGGGAATCAACTGTTCATGATCCTCCGACCATTGTAAGGCAGCGTTGCTGAAAATCAGGTCCCACTCGCCGGTCAGTTGGGCTTGATCTCCCTGCTCGAAACGCAGACGCGGGCTTGCATATGGAGCAGCTTTTGCTAACATTTGCACTGAAGAGTCAAGCCCAGTCACTTCACTGCCCGGCAGGGAATCTGCGAGATGGCGTGTCAGTTCGCCCGTGCCACATCCCAAATCTACTACTTTTAGATGGGGACGAATTTCGACCAGAGCCAGCAGATCAAAGAAGGGCGCAGAACGCTCAGCTTGAAATTTATGATATAGGTTGGGTTCCCAGGGCATGGTGGAGTCTATAAAGAACCCTTCCCCTCATCGGGGAAGGGTCAGATACTTATTTGCGTACAGCCTTCGTTACTTTCTTGACAACCTTCTTAACAGCCTTTTTTACAGAAGGTTTCTTAGAGCTGGCTTTCCCATTTGCCTTGGCAGGGCGTACGCGGGTGCGGATCTGCTCATGCATGTAAAGCTGGACGTAGTACTTCCCGCCGCCGTTCTTGCCGGTGGCGCCGGAGCCTTTCCAGCCGCCGAACGGTTGGAAGCCAGGCCACGCGCCCGTGGTCGCGCCCTGCGGGCGATTGGCATATGTGACACCGGCTTCGATATTATCGAAGAACCACTCCGCCTCTTTGCCGGAACCATAGAAGCCCGCGGTGAGACCGTAGTTTACGCTGTTGGCGATTTGCATCGCCTCTTCCAGGTTGCTGACCTTGCCGATTGTTGTGATAGGCAGGAACATCTCATGCTGCCACAGGCGATGCTCGTAGGGCAGATCTGTGACAAACGTCGGCTCGCAGTAATAACCCCTATCGAAGACTCCGCCAGTTTTCACATGCCCGCCGGTGAGGAAGTTGCCACCGGCCTGGTTGATCTCTTCTGTAAAGTTCTTGAAATCGTTATAGGAACCCTGGTTGATTACCGGGCCCAAATATGTGGAGCGCTCCGTTGGATCGCCAATGACCAGGGCTTCAGTCTTCGCTTTCAGTTTACCGAGCAGATCGTCATATACCGGCTCTTCCACAAGGACGCGGGAAGCCGCCGAACACTTTTGTCCCTGTAAACCAAATGCCGAGCGGACAATGCCGGTGGCTGCATCCTCAAGATTTGCGTTGCGCGAGACAATCGCGGGATTCTTGCCGCCCAACTCGAGGATGATCGGCCGGACGTAATTCCGATTGGCAAAGTCGCGGTACATCTTCATACCCACGTCGAAGGAACCGGTGAAAGTTACCCCATCTACTTCGGGATTATCTACCAGCGCCTGCCCGACCGTGGACCCGCCGCCCGTGACGAAGTTCACCACACCGTCGGGGAAACCCGCGTCGCGCAGACATTCGGCGTAGAGCCGGACAATCCAGGCGGTATCGCTCGCAGGCTTAATGACAACCGTGTTACCCGCTACGAGCGCCGCGCCGGTCGGTCCGCCCGTGAGGGCGAAGGGAAAGTTGAACGGGCTGATGATCAGCCAGACGCCATAGGGACGCAGGACCGAAACGTTGGTGGAGTCAAAGCCAGTGAGCGGGTCCCTGCCCATAGGCTTAATAAACCCGTCGTTCTCCTCCACCATCTGGGCGGAGTAATACATCAGGTCGGCTGTCTCCTGCACGTCGCCCAGCGACTCCATGCGATTCTTGCCGACCTCCAGTGCCATGGCTGCCCCGAGCTCAAAAATCCGCTTCTCGATAATTGAACACGCCTTGCGTACCAGCTGGACGCGTTTCTTCCAAGGTGTGCGGCTCCAGTCGGGGAACGCTTTACGAGCCGCCTCAATTGCCATATTCGCATGCGTGGCGTTCCCTTTCTGCAGGGTCGCCAGAACCCAATCCGTGTTGACGGGAGAACGATCTTCAAACTTCTGCTCGGCAAAGACATCCTTGCCGTCGATGATCATCCCATATTCCCTGCCGAGGTTGGTCTTGAGCTTGGCAACTGCCTTGTCGAAGCCTTTGTGCAGTTCTTCCGGAGGGTTGAA
>DATFHE010000320.1:0-3032 GCA_035248745.1 Anaerolineales bacterium
TTGAGCCGCCCACTATCGATTTCGGACGGCCCAGCTCGTAAGAACTTCTTTCCAGATCAATATTTGTTTCTGCTTCCTCATTCACCAAAGCAGCAGGCGCCTGCTCGCACAACCCCAGGCAGGGACTCGCCTCGATGGTCAGAGAGAAATCACTGGCGGTCCGACCCGGTTCGAGTCCGTGATGAGAACAAAGGTGACGCAGGACACCATCCGCACCCTTCAGCGCGCAGGCTTGATCGGTGCATACCCGAATGATTCGTTTGCCGACCGGTTCGTTATAAAAGAGGGAATAGAACTCGATCACACCGTGAAGATCCGCCAGAGGCACGCGCAGGGATTGGGCAATCACTGTCGCGACGGGTTCCGAGATCCATCCATAGAGTTTTTGCGCGGCGTGCAAAGCAGGCAACAGCCCAGACCGCCCCAAGGGAATATAGGATTCAATGGCAGGGATGAGCGGTGCGAGGTCAATTTCGGGCATGGTCTCTCCGTGAGGAAGTATAGACCGAAACAAAACGGAAGGCAAGCGAGTGAGGAAGAACGACCCTATAGCAAACGGAACAAAGATGTGCGAAGGAAGCTTTAAGGATTTAGATTGGCAGTCGGCAAATATCTGGGCTGCCTGCGAAACTGGGTCGCCTGTTCGAACGCGTAGGCAAACTTAATCAGGTTTGGTTCCTGCCAGGCTCCCGCGAAGAACGAAATACCAACCGGCAAGCCAAAGATATGCCCGGCGGGGACAGTGATGTGCGGATACCCCGCCACCGCGGCCGGCGACGTGCTATCCATATCCCAGTTATTCGAGTCGCCATCCACGAGATCAATCAGCCAGGCAGGTCCGCCTGAGGGGACAACGATGGCGTCCAGCTTGTGTTTGCGGATCGCCGCATCGATTCCCTCTTTACGAGTCAGACGGAGATTCCTTGCCAGGGCATCACGATATTTTTTCTCGCGCAAAGACTTTGTTTCCTGCGCGAGGATCATGTGCTCCTGCCCAAAATAAGGCATGACCTTATGGCTATTTTCTTCATTGAACTCAATCACATCTTCGAGCGAATGGACAAGGGCTGCTCCGTCCAAAGCTTTCAGGTATTTGTTCAGGTCCGCTTTGAACTCATAGTGCAGGACGTCCACTTCCGTCTTGCCGAATTTGTCAAAGTTTGGCACATCTGCCGGATCGATAACGATCGCCCCGAGATGTTTCAAGACTTCGATACAATGCTCGAAGATTTTGAGGACACGCGGGTTTGTCCCTGCCATGTTCCTTGCCACGCCGATCCGCGCGTCTTTGAGTCCGTCGAGGTCGAGGAATTTTGTGTAATTGGGAATACTCCGCTTCCGACTCGCGCTGGTGGCTTTATCCTTCCCATCGATTCCAGCCATGACTCCCAGCAGGATGGCTGCATCCGCGACGGTGCGCGCCATGGGTCCGGCTGTATCCTGGCTATGCGCGATGGGAATGATCCCGCTGCGGCTCAACAGACCCAACGTGGGCTTGATGCCTACGATACCGTTTGCCTGCGAGGGACAGATGATCGAGCCGTCCGTTTCAGTGCCTACTGCTCCGGCGCACAGGTTTGCCGCCACCGCCGCGCCGGAGCCAGACGAAGAACCGCAAGCTGTGCGGTCGAGGGCGTGAGGATTACGAGTTAGACCACCGCGTGAGGACCAGCCACTGACCGAACGTTTGCCGCGAAAATTTGCCCACTCACTTAAGTTTGTCTTGCCTAGAATGAGAGCACCCGCCTTACGAAGCTGCTTCACGATGAAGGCATCCTTCGCGGCGATGTGCCCTTCCAGTGCAAGCGACCCGGCAGTCGTTTGCATCCGATCGGCAGTATCGATATTGTCCTTGATCAAAATGGGGATGCCATGCAGGGGTCCGCGTGTCTTGCCTGCCTGGCGCTCGGCATCGAGCGTATCGGCAATTTCCAGCGCATCCGGGTTCAGCTCGATGACTGAATTAATGTAGGGACCATTTTTATCGATCTCATCAATGCGCTCCGTATATAACTCGGCGAGCCGATGCGCCGTCAACTCACCCGATTCCATCCCTTCCTGAAGGTCAGAGATCGTCCACTCTGGTAAGATCATCCCGCTTGCTCCTTCGAAAACAGCAATGAGGTCAGCATGGTTATCGTCCGCTGCCGGTGATGTAACGCTCCAGCTCAGAAAGCATCATCTGCTGTACTTCTATTACTTCCTTCAGCACGTCACGCACGGAAAGTAACCCCATCAATTCTTTCCCATCATACACGGGTAAATGACGAATATTTCGATCAATCATGAGCGACATACATTCCTCCAGCGGCTGGCTGCAATCCACCGTGACCACATCACTCGTCATGATCTCTCTCACCTTCGTATCTCTGACATTCCTCCCCGTCAATTCCACTTTGCGGCTGCAATCGCGCTCAGACAGAATTCCTACCTGATCTTCCCCAGACATTACCAGCAATGCCCCGATGTTATGCTTCGCCATCATCTCCAAGGCGTCCAACACATTTGCCTCGGGAGCAATCGTGAAAACCTCGGACCCCTTTTTACGGATCATATCTCGTACGGTTGCCATGGCTGCTCTCCTTATTGTAGAAAGTGGACAAAGTATAGACTTATTTTCGTTCTCTGACAAGCAGATTGAGAAAGTTTTGTTTTTTACGCCCTTCCCGTAAAGCTTATTATTGCCTACACGCAGATTAGAAGAGGCTTTGGCGAATATTCCAGGCTTTTGAGACTTCGCGGAGGTGATCTGGGCTGAGACCCTGGCTTCGTTCCCCCACAGACAAGTTCAGATACTCGTAATGTGCAGCCGTCTCCGCATATTCGATGAGATCCAGCGCGTGGAAAATTGACTCGTCTGCTCTTGCCATCACACCATGCTGTGTCCAGATGACCATGCGGTGATCACGCAGGGCAAGAACCGATTCAACAGTGAGCTGTGCCGAGCCAGGAAGTAGAAACGGCAATGTCCCGATGCCCTCCGGAAAATTCAGGAGCGTCTCAGGCTGCCAGCGCAGGAGATGCCGGTTTAA
>DATFHE010000321.1:0-6002 GCA_035248745.1 Anaerolineales bacterium
CAGCGTGGGTTGCAAAGATATGGCTGTTCCCGCAGCAGGCAACGGGGCTGAACGAGTTTGTCCAGCGCAGCGCGGTGGGGCCCATTTCCGGAGAGATCATGATTGCGCTCGGCTTCGCGTTTTACGGATTCCTCTTGATCGTGGGCCTTGCCACAATCAATATGACGCGCGCAACTGGAGAGGTGTTACCGCGCTTCGGAGAAGAGACCGTGACTTCTGTATTTTCGGCGGAAGGCAAGAAGAAAGGACTCCATGCTTTTTTTGCACCCGCCAGTCGCCGGAAACAACTCATGGCATTGATCATTACAGGCAAGCCTGAGGCGGTTGCAGGGCGGATTTTGGCTGACCTCGGACGCGGCGTAACGGCTCTGACGGGCAAAGGCATGTATACCGGTCAGGAGAAGTCTGTATTGATCTGCGCGTTGACCGTGACCGAAGTTCACAACCTGAAATTTGCAGTGAATAAGGAAGACCCAAATGCCTTTGTTGTGGTCTCGGCGGCACAAGAAATTTTGGGGCGCGGCTTTAATCCGCTGTCCGATGAAATAGGGAAAAATCAGTGAGGAGAGAAATTAGAAAAATTCAATAAAAAAATCGAGGTATCCATGAGAGGAGAATCATGAATACCTCGATTTCATGCTTACATCAGCAGTCTTTATACTGCCGGTTCACAGGTTTACGTTAGAATACTAACTCCCAGCAAGGCAAGCACCAGGAAGATCACCGCGACAACCAGGAACAGACCAAAGAGGACTCGTCCGATGGAAGCTGCGCCCTGCGCTACGCCTGTAAACCCGAACAAACCGGCAACGATAGCCACGACAAACGCAATCAATGCCCATTGTAAAAGATCCATCTTCTACTCCTTTCATCACTTTGTTAAGTACGATCAGATGCAATCAGACGAATAGAACCGTCTGCTCCTAATGTACTTCGTCACTTGTGGCTCGGCAATGGGGGATATGCCCAATTTTCTTAGGGGCTTCATGAATATCTCATGATTTTCTTGGAACAATTTAATTTTCTCTGCAAGGAATCCCCCAAGTAATCCCTGCGTATATCCCCCATTGAATATCCTGACAGTTGGAGTATGCTAACCCATGGATAGCCTGCCTGGTTATCCGTCTCGTCTCGAAATATGTCACACTGACCCAAGCATAAAGTCTCACTTGAAAACGCACGAGACTCGTCCAACCCTTGTGTTCACAAGGATTGTGTACAACCAATGCTCAGTCGGAGTGATGTTTTTTTTTGAGAGCTTTTTATATTGTGGTCGAAAAGGAGTAAGAAGGAATGAGAAGAATCAGTATATTGTTATCGATGTCAGTACTGGTTGCGATGGTACTCGCCGCCTGTGGGGGCGGAGCCACCAGTACAAATGTAGTCGAGTCTCCTCCGCCGGTTACCGTTGACGCAACAGAAGATATGTCTGGCATGGCAACCGACAGCCCGACGGAGGTCGCAACGGATGCAGGAACAACCACCGAAACGCCCGGAGTGCCCGTGACCGGGGAAGTAAACCCTGCGCGACTCTCGAACCAGCTGGATTTCACCGTCTGGAGTCAGAATGGCGAACAGATCGGTGAAGTAGACGATATGGTCCTGGATTTGGATAACACCCAGGTCGCATATGTCGTCGTAGGTACAGGCGGATTCTTGGACATTGGCGAGAGAGATATCTTAGTACCCTGGAATTCTTTGCAGTTACAGACCGGGACAGGTGAGACAACAGGTGGGCAGGAAAATGCCTTTATTCTTCAATCTGATGTCGAAGTATTTCGCAATGCGCCTGATTTTGACCTGGGCGCAAATCTGCCCCAGGCAGGCCAAAGCGCCGCTGATTGGGATGCCGATATCCGCACGTACTGGGAGAGTGGCGGTGCGGCGGGCGGAACCGCGAATACTCCGGCTGCAGGCGAAACCCCTGCTGTTGAGATGACGGCAACCGCAGCCACACCGGACGCGGGTGAGGCGACTGCCACAGGCGACGCAGGGCAGGGAACCGGGTTAGCGACAGAAACACTCGCTGCGGACCAGGGAACAGGTGAAAACCTGGCCGGTGGTCAGGATTTGAAAGGTGTAGTCCTGGCTAGCGACGTGTTGGACTCTAGCATCACTTTGAGCCCTGGGGAAGGACAGGCGACAGCCGAGCCGAACGCGACCGCTGACCCAAATGCAACCACCGATCCAAACGTAACAGCCGACCCGAATGCGATAGCCGCCACGGGTCAGGAGCAGGGAGAGGATGCTGGGAATATTCAAAGTACGATCGATGATCTGATCGTAGCAGTTGACACAGGCAAAATCCAGTATTTTGTGGTAAATGTCACATTAGGCGAGGGACGGCGCTGGATCCCAGTGCCCTTGAGTTCTATCCAATGGGATGCAGCAAATAGCGTGTTTGTGATCAATGCTAACCCGGCGACCTTCCAGGAAGCACCTTTCTTCGAGAATGGTCAGTATCCGGATACCACACTATCTGGCTGGAATAGCGAATTCGATACATTCTGGCAGAGTAACGGCGGTAGCTGATCGGGAGTATAGCGACTGTTACTCCATACTATAATTGGAACACTTAGAAACAAGACTGCGCAGACCATCGTCTGCGCAGTCTTGTTTTAATGAGAGAACGTGGAATAGCCGCTTAATACTGATTCTTAGCCTGATATGGTATAAATCCGGGCTATTGCATTCTACTTTTAATGTTATGATTATCCTGGTTCAGGGGAGGTCCGGCACTACCATCGTCGCTCTCAGTTGTTTCTGTGAAGCATGAATAGCAAAATGCAAGCAGGCGCGTTCCAGGAAAGAGGTATTGTTTATCTGTAAGAAGGAATCTTTGGATGGTAGAGAAATCGGTTATGACGAAGTCTGAAAAATCAAAGCAAAAGAAACAAGCTGCAACTCCAACTGAATTTCAAACGTTACCTGTTGATGGGCAAACGATGTCCTCTCAGAAAATTTTCGAGGCGATTCCGCTCGCAATCGTTTCCGTGAACTGGCAGGGTCAAATTCAGTATATGAACAAGGCTGCAAAGGCGTTGCTGGGTGAACCGGACCAGCAGCTTAAGCTGGAAGAATGGTCAGGGAGTTTTGGGCTTTACCTGGATGATGGTGTGATGCCATTCCCGGCTCAAAAGCTCCCGCTGATACGGGCATTACGAGGGGAGGAAGTTCGCGAACCAGACGAGATGCTTCTGCGCAAGGAGGGTAATGAAAAGGGAACCTGGATCGCGATGTCTGCTGAGCTCCTGCGGGATGAGAACGGAAATGTGGATGGAGCGATTGCCCTGATTCGAGATATTGATTACCGTAAGCAGATCGAACTCGCCCGAGAAAAGCAGTCCAGACGGACAGAAGCCTTGTATCGCTTCTCACACGGTATTGCCGAGGCAGGCAACGATCTGAATCGGATCCTGAATCTTGTGGTTAAGTTTACGGCAGACGTGATCGGAGACTTAAGCTTGCTTTCTCTCTTAAATACAAGTGGGGAAAAACTGAGAATTAGTGCATTTCATGATACTCTGCCGACCGGGCAAGCCCTGTTGAGGAAGTTGTTCGAGCCGGAATTTGAATATGATCACTCCAAGACGCTGGGCGGCAGCGTAATTCGCTCTGGTGAGCCACTCCTGATTCCATCCATTCCGCCGGAACAATTAAAGGCTGTCACACTGCCCTCCTTCCAGGAACTCATTGATGCGGTTGGGCTCGAGAGTGTATTGATCGTACCTTTGAATGGTCGGAGCGGCGTGGTGGGTACTTTGAGTCTGTCCCGCCATGGAGGCTCGAAACCCTTTAATGTAGACGATCAATCCTTTCTGACAGATATTGCCTACCGTACTGCTCTGGCAATTGAAAATTGCCGCTTATTTGAATCACTCCACGCCGAAATCACCGAACGATTGTCAGCAAAGCAGGCACTCGAAATGAGCGAAGCTCGTTTCCGTTCAATTTTCGAATCAGTCACCGTTGGCGTTAAGGTACTAGACCTGGAAGGGAACATCCTGCAAACGAACTCTGCCTTCCAATCGATGGTGGGGTATAGTGAAGAAGAGCTTGTTGGCAATCCGTTTTATAAATTCCTTCACCAGGATGATGTTCGTCAGGCGATGAAGTTGTTCCAGGATGCGAAGGTCAAAGGTATGTCGTACTTCCGTTTTGAACATCGTACCATCCATCGAGATCAATCCATCGTCTGGGTGAAAACCGTCTTCACAGTCATCAAACGGAGAGATGAAACGAACAAGCCAGCCCTTGTGGTGGGGATTGTCGAAAACATTACCGAACAAAAGCGTCTCGAGCTGGAAATGTCAGAACTAAATAGCCGCCTGCAGAATAGCATGGAACTGGAGCGTTTGCGCCTGGCGCAGGAACTTCATGATAATCCGATGCAGTCACTGTATAGCGCGATTTACCGCATTGAAGAATTGCGCGGGACAGCGGAACCCAAACTCAAGGATGCCCTGGGGGATGTAAAACAGCACATCCAAAACGTGCTGCAGGATCTGCGTGCCACTGCCAAGGAACTCAGACCGCCTACGATCTTCAATTTCGGTCTTGAGAATGCCATCCGCTCCCATGCCAATGACATTTTGGAAAAACATCCTAATTTAAATATCTACCTTTCACTGGCCCATGATCGTCAAATCCTGCCAGAGAAGGTGCGTCTGGCATTATTCCGTATTTTCCAGCAATCGATCGCCAACGTCATCCGACACTCCAGGGCGACAGATGTGCACGTCCGGTTCTCTTTCGACGCTGAGGAAGCACACCTTGAAATTAAGGATAACGGAAGAGGCTTTGAAGTTCCGTCAAACTGGATCGACTTCGTAAGACAGGGTCATTATGGATTGGCTGGGGCCGCCGAGAGAGCTAACACCCTGGGTGGTATATTTAAGGTGCAGTCCGAACCTGGGAATTCAACGACGATCCAGGTTACCATTCCCTGGAAAGATTCGATAGAATAATGTTCATTCCTTTGAGGAAACGAGAGAGTTGAGCCATGGCAGATATTCGTGTGTTGATTGTGGATGATCATCCAATCATTTGTAAGGGGATCCATGACCTGCTTGCTCCGGCCGTCGGCATTACGGTGGTAGGAGAGGCACATACAGGTGCGGAGGCATTGCAGAAGATCGAGGAGCTTAAGCCAGATGTTGTCCTTCTGGATATGAAGCTGCCCGACATGAGCGGCGTGGAGATTATCAAAAAAGCCTATAAAATCGGCAGTAATGCCCGAATTCTCGGCTTGAGCGGATACAACGACCGCGAATTCATTTCTCAATTGCTCACGTACGGCGCCTCGGGTTATCTGTTAAAAGATGAAATGCCCGAAGAGATCGTCGAAGCCGTGCGCGGCGTAGCACACGGAGAAGTGGGCTGGGTAAGCCGTAAAGTAGCTGCCTTGCTGAGCCAAATCCTACTGAAGGAACAGGAAGGCGGCACGGAGTTGACCTCCCGCGAACTGGATGTGCTGAATCTGGTGGTGGAAGGGAAAACCAATAACCAGATCGGGATTGCCCTAGGAATCAGCGTCAAAACGGTTGAAAAACACCTCCATGCCATTTTTCGCAAGATGGGTGTGGTGTCCAGGGTGGAGGCGGCGATTATGGCTGTGCAGGAGAGTCTGGTAAAGAAGGATATGAATATGACAGGGGACAGATTCCCACAAGATTAGGGTAATTCCCCATTGCCCTTCCCCCAAACAATTGGTAACGTTAGCACTATCTTAAAGAAAGTGCCATTGCTATGCATCTACACAGTCCAGTGGAAATAAACCTTGCAGAGAATGCTGGTAGAGAAACTTTGATGTCAGAAAAGCAAATAAGAGTGCTGATTGTTGATGACCATTCCGGAGTTCGCAGAGGAATCAAAAATCTGCTTCAAGCGGCCAAGGACATGATCGTTGTAGGGGAAGGCGGCAATGGGGCGGAAGCGATTGAGCTTGCTACTACCAGGAATCCTGATATCCTGTTACTTGATATTGAGCTGCCTGACCAAAG
>DATFHE010000322.1:0-2631 GCA_035248745.1 Anaerolineales bacterium
AAGACCAGGACTCCATACAAAATGAAATGACCGAGTTTATCCGCAAAGGGGATTCGGTAGACGATGGCAAGAACCCCAAGATTCCCTGTGTTGGCAAGCACAATGATCAGAAGAATAAAAAGTGCGAAGAGCAAGGTGAGCCACTTCATAAACAAAGCCGGGGCGGGTCTGCGACCCGCCCCGAGTATTTATTAGAGAGTTCTTTCCAGTTGTGCTTTCGCTGCTTGTTCTGCCTTTATTTCCTGTCTTGCTTTCCAGGCTTCCCAAACCGCGGGGACGACAGACACGAGGATGATCGCAATAATCACAAGTTCAAAATTTGCTTTCACGAAAGGGATGTTGCCGAAGAAGTAACCCAGAAACGTAAAGAGCAGCACCCAAACGATCCCACCAAACACATTGTAGGAAAAGAAATACCCATAAGACATTTTACCCATGCCCGCTACGAACGGAGCAAACGTGCGGACGATGGGAACAAAGCGAGCAAGGAAAATCGTCTTGCCACCATGCTTTTGGAAGAAGGCATGCGTGCGATCCAGATATTCCTTCTTGATCCATTTGATATTGTAGGCGCGTTCGCCCAAATAGTGACCGATCCAATAATTGACCGTGTCACCTGCAATTGCCGCGATGATCAACAGCACAACAATTAGCCATATGTTCAAACCACTCAGCGGAGCCAATGTGCCTGCTGCGAACAGTAACGAGTCCCCCGGCAGGAAGGGTGTGACGACAAAACCCGTTTCCATGAAAATAATCAGGAATAGGATGGCATACGTCCAGGTGCCATACTGATTGATAATATTTGCCAGATGCTCATCCAAATGCAGAAAAAGGTCAATAAGAAATCGAATTTGCTCCATGAGTTTCTTCCAGTTCACCGCTTTTTAGATTAGTGTCCATTGCGCTGGACACTGAGGCGGCTTTTTTATAAAGAGAGGCGCAGATTATAACTGCTTTCCTATCGGGCTTCGATTCGGCTCAGCCAGTCACCGAGGATTAACAACATGATACTTCCAAGGGAAGAAAGGCCCAGGTTCAATGCACCCAAGGGAAGGAATACCCAGTCCCGCCAGATTCCGATCAGGTGACCAATAATGAATCCCGAGATGCTCAAGCTAAAAAATAAAATCAGCCGCCAAAAGCCACTGCCTCGTATCAAATGGTACAACGCACCATAGAACAGAGAAATAAGAAGCGCAAATAACAAGGCTGGAACGGTCATATTGTTAGTTACTAGACTGGTTTTGGGGCAATATGTAACAATGCCTGAAGCTTTTTCCGTACTTTGACAATGATGCCGAAATACCTGGCGAGTCCTTGCTGATGCCAACATAATGCCTATACGCAGACTAGACGATTATCCCGCCGCCAATCACAACGTCATTCCGGAAGAACACTGCCGCCTGCCCTGCTGTAATATCTCTCTGCGGCGCGTCGAACTGGACCAGTGCCTGATCCTCATTCAGCGGCGTGATTAGCGCTTCTGCCTCTTTGGCTGTATAACGGATCTTCACATCTGCACGAAACGGTCCCGTTGGAGTTTCGCCCGACAGCCAGTTGACATTGCGTGCAAGAAGCTCACGCGAGCCCAGCTCCTCCTGTGTCCCCACAATCAAGGAATTCGTATCCGAATCCTTGCCGAGGACATAGAGAGGCACAGGTGAGGCAACCCCCAATCCCTTGCGCTGACCGATCGTGTAATTCGCGAGTCCCGTGTGCATACCGACCGTTTTTCCCTCCCGGGTCAGAATTTCACCCGGTTGGAGCATCTCCGCCGCGTTGCGCTGGAGAAAGTTACGATAGTCTTCCCCTGCCAGGAAACAGAGATCCTGCGAATCCTTACGCGAAGCTGTTGGCAAACCAAACTTCTCCGCAATGGCGCGTATCTCTGATTTTGGATAATCCCCGATGGGAAACAAGGCCCTGGCAAGCTTCTCTTGATTCAAGACATACAAGACATAAGATTGATCCTTGCTTCGATCCACCGCTCGCAACAATTCAAACGTTCCACCTTCGTCTTTCCTGATGCGCACGTAATGTCCTGTCGCCATGAAGTCTGCATCGAGCGCAGGAGCATGGTTGAGCAGGAACGTCCAGCGGATCTGACGGTTGCACATCAGACATGGATTCGGCGTTTCCCCGCGCGCATACCCTTCCAGAAAATATTGTACGACTGTCTCACGGAAGACATCTTTTGCATCGATCACATAAAACGGGATACCCAGCTTTGCTGCGACACGACGAGCCTGCGCCATCGAGTCGGGCGTGCAGCAGCGGTTGGACTCTTCCTTGCCGGGCTCGCTCCATAACCGCAGCATCATCCCAATGACGTCATAGCCCTGCTCCTGGAGCAAGGCTGCAGCAACGGAGGAATCGACTCCTCCAGACATGGCAACAACAACTTTCGTCATAGTGGATACGTAAACAAGTAGACAGATATACAGGCGTTTACTGGTGTGCCTGCCTACCTGTGTACTTCTTCACCTCAATTTCCTTGTCTTTTCAACCAGCCCCGGCAATTCTTCCAGGAACATATCGATATCAGCAGACGTTGTTTGTACACCTAACGTCACTCGCAGGGATCCCAAGCCCCAGTCGCGAGGTAAACCAATGGCGTTCATCACTTCG
>DATFHE010000323.1:0-5373 GCA_035248745.1 Anaerolineales bacterium
GATCGTAAACGGGGGCGGCGAGCCCGTTTTGGGTGGAGTGATCCATTCACGTAATGAGTCGTTTGCAAAACTGCTCTTCATTGCTCCCTCCTCGCAACTTCATCATCCGGATCTGCCTGCGTTGATCGAAAGTCTATCCGCGCAGGCAGGATCGTGGGGCGCGATTCACGTTTTGGCAGAAGTGGATGAGACCAGCGAGGCGTTTATCGCGCTGCGCCGAGCAGGGTTCTCCGTGTATGCCTGGCAGAGGATGTGGGATGTCTCGGACATCGCGCCGGCAAGCCGGGCTGTGGAATGGACACGCGTTAAACCCGTCCACATGCCCGCCATCCAGAGTATTTATTATCAAATCGTCCCACCCTTGTTACAACCGATCGAGCCGCAGCCCAAGGCTGCGCTGGGCTGGTTGTGTACCGAAGGGGAAAAGTCTTATGTCAGCGCGTCGCAGGGGGCACACGGGATAGTGCTCCTGCCGCTTATTCATCCTGAAGCAATGGACGCGAGCGAAAAGCTTGCCTCTCTGATCAGCAATCTGCCAGATCGCCGGAACCGTCCCGTATATGTGTGTGTGCGCTCGTACCAGGCGTGGCTTGAGCCTGTCCTTGCTGACCTGGGCGCGAAGGGCGCAGATCGGCAGGCGGTGATGGTGAAACACCTTGCTCACCTGGTGAAAGATGGACAGACAGTGCCTGCGGTGCCGTCCGGCGTAAGTGTCCAGCCGTCACGGGTAAGCAGGGTTCAGCAGAAGTAAGACTGGATTTCCGAAACCTCAAAAGCCGGGACTTAATTGATTCTAAAAGTGGGGAAACAACTTAAAATTCTTATACATTTCTAAAACAACTTTTCACACGTGAATAGACTAATTCTCGTATAATAGACGCATATTAATGAATAGGCAGGAACGTTTCCATGGTGAACAGCATTTAAACTCCCGTAAGCCGCGCGGACTGGGGAGATCGCGGCGCAAGTACTTTTGGGATAGGATCATCCCTTTTGTTTTCCCTATTTTCTTTTAGAATCACAAATTAACCTATGACTCAACTAAAAATAACAGACGATCTTGACGCCCTTCTCGATGTCCTTCCGCTCGATATCCGCCATGCCGTGGAAAGAGCCAACGACACAGAGAACCTGCTCGAGATCATCCTTGATTTGGGGCGTGTGCCCACAGCGCGTTTTGTGGACCACGAGATCAACCTGCGCGAGACGGAAGTGACGCGCGCTGAAATCGACTACGTGGATGAACGTACCGGTGAGTTCGATGCAGATAACCGCGCCGGTATTGAGCGCACGCTCCATCGTATTTCTGCCATCCGCAACCGTCGCACGGCAGTGGTTGGTCTAACACTGCGTGTCGGACGTGCCATTTATGGCACAGTGGATATCATTCAGGACATTGTCGAATCAGGTAAGTCCGCGCTCATCCTTGGGCGCCCTGGCGTGGGTAAGACCACTCTCCTGCGCGAGGCGGCGCGCATCATTGCCGAGTCGAAGCGCGTAGTCATTGTAGACACCTCCAACGAAATTGGCGGCGACGGTGATGTGCCTCATCCTGCCGTAGGAAAGGCGCGCCGTATGCAGGTGCGCGAGCCCATGCTCCAGCATGAGGTGATGATTGAAGCGGTGGAAAATCACAACCCGGAAGTGATCGTCATCGACGAGATCGGGCGCGAAGCCGAAGCCGCTGCTGCCCGCACCATCGCCGAGCGCGGCGTGCAATTGATCGGCACAGCGCACGGTCAGACTCTGGATAACCTGCTGCTTAACCCAACTCTCAGCGACCTCGTCGGTGGCATCGAAGCGGTGACGCTATCCGATGAAGAAGCGCGGCGACGCGGCACCCAGAAGACAGTCCTCGAACGGCGCGCACCTCCTACCTTCGACGTGCTGATCGAAATCCAGACCCGCGATCGCTTTGCGGTCCATCTGGACATCATGGCGTCGGTGGATGCACTCCTGCGCGGCTTCCCGCTTGCGCCGGAAATTCGCACGCGCGATGAATCGGGCAAGATCCAGATCGAAAGAGCCACCCCGGTTTCCACGTCGAGGATGGATGCGCGCGAAACGAAAACGCCCCGGCGCGGGCGCCAGCCAGCTTCCGCCCTTGAAGAGCCGACGCCCATCGCTACGCGTCTCGAACAATCCGGCGCGACGCGTCCCGAAACGAACCGGGGCGCCTTACAGACAATAAAAGTGTATCCGCATGGTGTAGCGCGCAACCGCCTGCAGCAGGCTGCCAAGCGACTTGGCGTGCCCGCCGTGATCGCAAAGGATGTGGACGACGCCAACGCGCTGGTGACACTCAAGACGTATTACCGCGACCGCCAGCAGACGATCGTCGAGGCGGAACATCGCGGCATGCCTATTTACGTTCTGCGGGCGAATACCGTCTCTCAAATGGAGCAGTTCCTCAGTGATTTGTTCAATCTGTCCGCGCAGGATCAGGGGACCTCGTCTGACCTGAACGATGTAAAGTCACAAACCCAGCAGGCGATTGCTGCTGTCCTGAACGGCGAGCGCTGGGTAGACCTGCCGCCAGGACCTTCTCTGGTGCGGCGGCTTCAACATGAGATGGCACGTAATGCGGAGCTAGTCAGTCACTCGTACGGTAAAGAGCCGCGGCGGCATGTAAGAATATTTAGAGAATAAATAAAAAGACAGGCTTTAGCCTGTCTTTTTATTTCGATTAAGTAGGTTGTGTTTCTCCAAGTGTCATAGATAACTGCAACATATCATCCCCTCGTACAACTTCCAGGTCAATCGCGTCGCCGGGTTTGAACGTGAACAACGTGTTGACATACGAGTGGGATTCATCGAGCTCGACGTTACCAACTTTGGTAATGATATCTCCTTCCTGCAAACCTGCCCGGCTGGCTGGGCTATTCTCTGCCACCCTTGTAACGTAAACGCCCCATTTTGCAGGCAGATCGTAGCGGCTGGCGATGTCTGGATTGATCGGCTGGAAGCTGATCCCCATATAGGGACGCGCGAAATAGCCTTTCTCAATAATTTGCTGGGCAACAGCCTGAGCAGTGTTCACAGGGATGGCAAAACCCAACCCCTCGGCTACGTCCCCATTGTTTGTATTGCGAACAACTAACGTATTGATGCCAACCACTTCACCCACAAGATTGACCAGCGGGCCGCCTGAGTTCCCGTGATTGATCGCTGCATCGGTCTGGATCAGGTCCTCGATCTGGTACCCATTGCCTGTGTCGATGGCTCGTCCCGTCGCGCTGACGACGCCGACCGTTACAGTATTCTTGAAATTCCCGAGTGGAGAGCCAATCGCAATGACCGATTCGCCCGGCTGGAGAACATCCGAGTTCCCCAGTTTTGCCACGGCAGGGATGTTGCCATCAGTCTTCAATACGGCAATATCGGAATAGAGATCTGTGCCAACGATGCTGGCTTTCTGTTCCGTACCATCGGAAAGAATAATGGTCACTTCCTTTGTTCCTTCCACCACATGGTTGTTTGTGAGAATGTACCCCTGATCGGTGATGAAGAACCCCGTTCCGCTCACAGTCTGGTCTCCTGTGGGGCCAAAAAAGGTGTTCTGCCCCGGGATCGTTCCCACAACTGTGACTACCGCCGGACCCACCTTCTGAACGGCTTTCGTGATGGATGTCTCAATGTCCGTGGTATTGAGTGTTAAGCTCTGATCGTGGCTGGTATGATTCGCTGGCAACGCTTCGGGGATCGACCCCGGCGCATCTACAGCATTCCGTTGAAGGGCGCGGTATACAACAGCACCACCTGCCAGAGCGCCTGTGAGACCGGAAAATCCGGCAACAGCTATTACAAGTAAAATATACAAGGTTTTTCTCAATGTCATTCATGCCTCCTGAAAGACAACTAGTAATTCTAGCCCTGGAAAATTACACGTCCATTAAATTTTTTGCCTCGAAACGTACAGTAGTTAAAACACTGATAAGAGTTTGTATAAAATGAAATCAAAAGTCTTTAACTAATTTTTAAGGACAACAGGAAACCTTGATGTTCATTACTCTGGAAGGTCCCGAAGGTTCCGGGAAGACTTCACACATTCCGCCCCTTGTCGAGTATCTGCGTGAAATGGGCTACACAGTATTCCCCACCCGCGAGCCAGGGGGGACATCGATTGGCGAGCAGATCCGTGAAGTGATTCACGACCTCAAAAATGTGGAAATGCACCCCCGTACAGAGACGCTGCTCTATCAGGCCGCACGCGCCCAGATCGTGGAGCAGGCCTTCAAGCCGCGCTTGAAGGCAGGGGAGATCGTCATCTCCGATCGTTACTACGATTCAACGATTGCCTACCAGGGCTATGGACACCAGCAGGATCTGGAACAGGTTCGTGCGCTGGTGAAGTATGCAACGGGTGGGCTTGTCCCGGATTTGACTGTTTTGCTGGATGTGGACGTGGAAGAAGGGTTAGCTCGAAAGAAACAAAACGGCGCGGAATGGAACCGCATGGATGCACAGGATATCGAGTTTTATCGGCGTGTCCGTTCGGGGTATCAGGAAATGGTAAAAGCTGAACCAAATCGCTGGGTGGTGGTGAATGCCGGACAGAAGTGGGATAAAGTGCACGAAGAGCTGAGACGAGTGATCGTGCAGAAATTAAAGTAAACTTCTGACAAATACGCCGAGAAGCAATGGAAATAAGTACTGTTCTTGTATTACAATCTCTTTATGACCGCTGATTCCCAAAAAGATATTGAATCCTTAAAAGCCATTGGTCGCATCTGTGCCGACACTTTACGCAAGATGATGAACGCCACACGCGCCGGGATGACGACACGTGAGCTCGATGAGATCGGGCAGGCGCTCCTCGAAGCGGAAGGCGCGCGCTCTGCGCCTCAGGTCACCTATAACTATCCCGCCGCCACCTGTATCAGCGTCTCGCCGGTGATTGCGCACGGGATTCCGGATGAGCACGTCTTGCGCGAAGGCGAGCTGATCCACATCGACGTCTCGGCGGAGCTTGACGGATATTATGCCGACACAGGCGCCTCGCTCGTCGTTTCCAGGCGGGATCGAGTCCTGGAGAAACTGCTTGACGCCACCAAAACGACTCTCAAAAAGGCCCTGCGCGCGGCGAAGGCTGGAAATCCATTAAACGGAATCGGGCGCACGGTTGAGGCAGAAGCTAGGAAACGCGGCTACAACGTCATCTATGATCTGACGGGTCACGGCATCGGGCGCAGGCTGCATGAGAATCCAAGAGAGCTCCTGAACTTCTATAACCCCAATGACCACCGCGTTCTCCATGAGGGTTTGGTCCTTGCCGTCGAGCCATTTCTCACCACAGGCGTCGGGCGCACTGTGCAGGAAGATGACGGCTGGTCGATCCGTACGATGGATCGGGCGATTGCGGCGCAGTTCGAG
>DATFHE010000324.1:0-3789 GCA_035248745.1 Anaerolineales bacterium
CGGTAGAAGGCGTTTTCGAGGAGGGTGGGAGCTACAATCATCTCCTGATCATCGACATGTTCTGAGGAACGAGAAACGAGCGGGAACGTTCGATACCCCAGTGATGGAACAGCATCCACTTCAAGAAGCAGCTTTTTCTCGCCGGCAGATTCCACGGGCTGAGATAGCAGATGTTTTCCGTTTTCTATTGATATAGTTTTGCCTGCCAGCGATTCGGACCAGGGGAGTTGTACCAGACCACCACGTGACCAGGCGAGTGGATTGAAGACGACAACAGCTTGCTCGTTTGTGAGAATGCGGCTGGCAAGGGTACTCTCCGCTTGTGTCCGTGCCTTCTGTCCGATCTGTTCTATACGCTCGTAATCGTGGCGGCAGTCCTCCACGACTTGCGGAATCGATGTGCCAGGCAGGACGTCATGGAACTGGTTGTGCAAAATCATCTCCCAGCCGGCGTTCAATTCGCTTTGCGGATACTCCTTCTCGCCAGTTAGTGTATCCGCCAGGGAACACAACCATTCGGCATCGTGATAGAGTCTTTCCGCCTGGCGGTTGGCGCGCTTGTTATAGGCTTGCGAGGTGTACACGCCTCGAATGGCTTCGAGATACATCTCCCCGTCCCAGACAGGGACTTCTTTGTCTGTAAGACGTTCTGCAAGCCTCTCGAAGTATGGCTCGACGGTTCCGATATGGACGCGCGGGATGCCGGGGATATCTGCCTGGACGCGGATGGCTTCGAGCATCTCGCGCGTCGGACCACCACCGCCATCGCCCCATCCAAACGGCATCAGCAGCTCCGTGTTGAGGTCCTTTTGACGGTAGTGCTCCCAGGCGGTCTTCACATCGTACGGGTTGGCAAGCCCGTTGTAGTTGTAGTGATTCTTGATCGTTTCGCCGGGCGCCGTAAAGAACGTCACCAGCACTTCTGACCCATCCATCCCGCGCCAGTGGAATGTGTCGTGGGGAAAACGGTTGAACTTGCTCCAGTGGATGGACGAGCAGGCAAAATATTCCATACCGCTTTTCTTCATGAGCTGGGGAATGACCCATGAAAATCCAAATGTATCAGGCATCCACAGCACTTTGGAATCCACGCCAAACTCGCGGCGGAGAAAACGCTTGCCGAAGAGCACCTGCCGGACGAGGGACTCCCCTCCTGCTATGTTCGTATCACTTTCCACCCACCAGCCGCCCGTAGCCTCCCACTCACCGGAAGCAATCTTCTCTTTGATGCGGGCATAGAGCTCGGGGTCGTCCTGTTTGACGAATTGATAGAGCTGCGGCGAGGAATGGAGATAACGGAATTCGGGATATTGCCGCATCAGATGCAGCATGGTCGAGAAGGTGCGGCGTGCCTTCTCGCGGGTGTGATGGCTCTGCCACATCCAGGCCATGTCAATATGTGAGTGGCCGATGGCATTCACCGAAGGCTTGATCTCACCGACCTGTAATTCCTTCAGACCTTCGGTCAGTTGGTTAAGCGCCTCCACCACGGAAGAATAATACGATGGAGAGCGCGGCTCGAAGAAGTCTACAGTGACAAAGGCGCTATGGAGGAGATCAAGGAGTTTGGTCCGGCGCAGGTCATTCTCATCCAACTGCTGCAGAGCCTTGAGCAGGGTATCCGTCAGGTAGTAGAAGCGTTCGGTGGGTTGGTCAACCCGGATGAGCGCCGCCTCCTTGAAGCGGCGTTGAGGTGGCGTGAGATAGATGCCGTTCCAGGCGCGAAGAGCAACAACGATCTCATCAAGCTGCGTGTACTCCGGCGGCAGCCAGGCTTCCTCGTGCCAGACGTCAATGGCTTGCAGAGGAAACCCATTCACGTAGAGTTGTGTTTCTGCTGTGGAGCCATAACCATCACGCGGACCCACGATGAAACGCAGGATCACTTTCTCGTCCCGCCAATCCTCCGGAATCGGTATGCGAGAACGAAACCAGGCGATTTTATCGTAACCACCCCACAACCCGCCGAGGGGAAAATCTTTCCAGGTGCTGTCGTCGAAATCCGCTGCTTGCGCACCGGGGCTGTCGCTTTCGATATATTTAAATTGAAGGATATCGCGTCTCTCGCGATGGATGCTGGCTTTAATTTCCTTGAGCTGCTTCTGGATTTTTCCGACGGTGAAAAACATGGTGTGAACTCCATTGATAGTTTCGCCAGCCGTCCCAAAGGGGTGCTACGCGATTGCACTGCTGTATCTTTTAGAGGTTCAGATGAAAAACTCCTCTTCCAACATGGCGCACAATACATGAAAGATCGGCAGGTGACGTTCCTGGATGGCGGGTGTGTTTTCAGCAGGGACGCAAATACACACCTCGCAGAGCGGCTTCAATGCCCCGCCTGTCGGTCCCGTCAAGCCGATGGTACGCAGCCCCAGCGCACGAGCAACCTGCATCGCCAGAATCACGTTGCGGGAATTTCCAGAGGTGCTTAAGCCAATCAGTACATCGCCTTCCTGTCCATAGGCGTAGACCTGCTGGGCATAGACCATGTCTGCTGCGGTGTCGTTGGATATCGCGGAAAGCAAAGAAGTCTGACTGACAAGCGAGATAGCTGGCAGCGCGCCCTGCAAACGGCTGGCGAGGTAGTCATCATCCTCCGGGCTGGCGGAGACGAGCCTGGCGCGTATCTCATCTGAGACGGAGCGTTTGAGTAGATAGCCTTTCATCAACTCGCCGACGATGTGCTCCGCATCCGCGGCGCTGCCGCCGTTGCCGCAGGTCAACACTTTGCCGCCTTTACGATAACAATTGCTTAGGATTTGGAACGCTGCTTCAATATCGGGCGTACAACGTTCCAGGTCAGGGTAGGTCGCGATCAGTTGTTCGATTCTTTTCATGATTCCCTCAAATGCTCAAGCGCCCGTTCGAAGAAATCGGGCTTGCCAAAGCTGCCAGATTTCAACACGAGCATTCTGGATGGATCGTTCAATGACACACAGGACGGTAAGCCTGGCTGGATTTCCTTCCACACGCGCATCCCGTTGATCCCCAACCGCGCGCAGACCGCGGCAGACGTCTCCCCTCCTGCCACTACCAGCCGGTTCTGTCTCGTGTCTGCCAGGGCTCGCGCCGTCACTTCGGCGAGTGCTTCGGACACACGCCGTGAGATCTCAGTTTTGGATACCGAATGAGCAACCCCAAGGCGATTGGTCATCTCCAATGCTTGAGCATCATTCGGCGAATGGAAGATTGCATCCTTGCCTATACGCAGGCTGGCAGAGATGGCTGTGCACAAACGTACGATCTGGGATTCGCTCTGGGTAGGGGCGAAGAGCTTCGATGTATCCAGCACAAAGCAAGGCACATCCTGTTGCTTTAGGTACTCAATCTGTGCCGCAGTCTGAGGCATGAGACTCCCGGCGACAATCAGGATACCCATATCTGTGAGCGGCGGTAAGTCCTGTTTCTCCTCTCGATCCTGCGACGAACCCCAGACAGTGGGCAGTTCCTCGGCAATCGCGGAGCTCCCGCAAAGCACCGGTTCATCATAGACAGCGCGAGCGATCGTCGCCAGAGCATGCTGGTCCTCTACATCTACGATCAAGTACTGGCATTGTGCACGCATTCGCTTAATTTCCTCGCGCAGAGCATCGACTCCCCGGTCTATAACATCATGTGTCACCAGCATTACTTTGCGCTTGGTCTGTGATTGCAATATTCCCACCAGATCCGAGCGCTTCATCGGGTGGATCGGGTCGTGACGAAACTCTGACTCTTCGAGCTTCCTGCCATGGACGTAGTGGATACCGTTCACGGTCGTTCGCCCATTCTTGGGAAAGCCGAGAACGA
>DATFHE010000325.1:0-5509 GCA_035248745.1 Anaerolineales bacterium
AAAACCGCGTTCTGCCCTGCGCGGCGCGCCTGGTAGAGTTCATCCAGCAATTCATCACTGGCGCTGCCGGTGATCACGATCAGGGTGGTGCCCCAGGCAAGCTGATACCGCTGCCGCTGCAGCAAGGGAGCGAGGGCAGACTGATCGATCATTTCCACGCGCGCCAGCGTCTCCAGCAGGCGCATCATGTGTAGTTTTCCCTTCCGTGCCGGGATGGCTTGCGGTCTGCCATCCGCTGCCAGCGGATCGCGCCCATTCACCATCATTCCCACAATTTGTTTCTTCCCTGTAATCCAATTGCCAACGGATGCTGCAATGACGATCGCCAGTTCGGTCAAATCGATGCGAGCGCGATAGTAATAATCCTCCGCATTGAGGTTCAGAACGATAAATGTTTCCAGCGCAATAGACGGCTCAAACACCTTCACTTGCAGACGCCCGCTGGACGCCGAGGATTTCCAATCGATCCGGCGCAGCGAATCACCGGAGGTATATCCGCGTTTTCCCAGAACCCGCGTGGGGTCTTCAAACAGCGGCATGGTCGAACGCAGCGTGCCTTGCGGCGATTGTGAAGGGATATCCATGGAGGTAAAGGGAATAATCCTGGGATAGACCACCAACGACTCGGCAGCGACCTCTGCTCGCAGGGAGCTGCTCAACCCCAGGATGTCGCCTGTGGTGATGGACAGCGGTCCAATCGGATAATAGCCGCGCTTACGTGCCTGCACGATATATTCAAACTGTGCGTCAGCATTGGCGCCAAGGTTGGTGACGGTTTGAAAGTGATTTGGTCCCACCAGCGCCACAGGCAATGTCTCGCGGACTTCAAGCCACGGCACCGGCAGCCAGCCTTTGTTCTGTATGTGGAGCTGCACTTTGACCTGTTCATCCAGGAAGGCATGTCTGCTGAAGTGACGTTTCGTTTCCACCTGCACCAACCCCCTGCGCCCCCACCACATTCCAGCAGCCAGTGCTCCGATGACCAGATAGATCAACGTCAGAGCAAAATCGCCCCGCGTAAATGCAGCAATGATTAACAGAACGACAAGCAGAGGTAGAAACGTGCCAGCCATAATGACGGTTTCTATTCCTGTGGGTTCACGCTGCCCAGCTCAAGAGGTGTGTTTTCCAGTATATCTTCCAGAATCGTTCGCGCCGTGCGCCCACGCAGTTCCGCCTCCGGCTTGAGGATGAGGCGGTGAGCAAGAGTTAGCGGTACAAGCGTCTTTATATCCTCCGGGATCACGTACTCCCGACCGTGAAGGGCGGCATACGCCTGTGCCCCTTTCAGCAACGCCAGGCTGCCGCGCGGGCTGACCCCGAGTGATAGATCCGGATGTTTGCGTGTGGCTTCCGCCAGGTCGACGACATAGTCCTGTAAGGTGGTATCGACGTTTACATCCCACACTCGCCGTTGCAGTGCAGATAAATCCTGTCCATCTACAACTTTTCCGATCTTTGTGATGGGATGCTCCCGCCACAGATTGGTGAGAATCTGCCGCTCATCTGCCCGCGACGGATACCCCACTGAAAGCCGCATCAGGAATCGGTCGAGTTGCGCTTCTGGAAGTGGAAACGTACCTTCATATTCGATCGGGTTCTGCGTCGCCAGCACCAAAAACGGACGCGGCAGATCGCGCGTCACACCGTCCACCGTCACTTGCTGTTCCTGCATCGCCTCGAGTAATGCCGCCTGGGTACGCGGCGTGGCACGATTGATCTCATCTGCCAGGAGGATGTTAACGAAAATCGGGCCGGGCTTAAATTCAAACTCGCCGCTTTTCTGGTTAAAAATGGATACGCCGGTAATATCGTTTGGCAGAAGGTCTGGCGTGCATTGGATGCGTTTGAAACTGATGCCAAGGCTCGCTGCAATCGAACGTGCAAGCATTGTCTTGCCCGAACCGGGCACATCTTCCAGGAGCACATGTCCCTCGCACAGCAGCGCCACCAGTATGAACTCAATCACCGAACGTTTACCGATGATCACGTTCTCGACATTTTCGATGAGTGGTGAAGCAAATTTCTGAACATCTTGCATACATCACATCCTTAATCCAAAGAAGTTCTCCCCGTCATTATATACGTATCTGGAGTAAAGTATCGGTTATGATCAGCCAGTTAAATGATGAACTATTATGGTTTCAATTTCCAGTGGATGTGTTCGTGGCGTCCTGATCAGCAACCGGAACCAGCGGATGAGAAGGCACTGGATTTTCTGGCAGCCTTCGGGTTCAACTTTGTGCGCATCCCGGTTGATTACCGCTTTTGGACTCGGGGCTTTGATTACTTCCACCCGGATGAATCGGTATTTCACTGCATCGACTCATATCTGCATGCCTGCCGGTCGCGCGGCATTCACATGTCGCTCAATTTGCATCGCGCGCCGGGATATTGCACCAACAGTAATGATCTGGAACTACACAACCTCTGGCTCGAGGATATCGCTCAACAGGCGTTTGTGTATCTCTGGGAAACCTTCGCGCAACGGTACAAGCATGTGCCGAGTCAATGTCTGAGCTTTGACCTGATCAACGAGCCGCCGAGTCCGGGGGAGCATGGTATGACACGCCAGAATCATGCCGCCTTGATTCGGCGTACGGTTTCTGCCATCCAAACAATGGACCCGCAACGAGAAATCATCATCAATGGGTTGGGAGGTGGCTATCTGGCAATGCCGGAGCTCGCAGACCTGGGCGTAACCCACAGCAGCCGCGGGTATCACCCCATGCCGATTAGCCACTATAAGGCGGGCTGGTGGGCAGGGCATAGTCATGCGCCCGAGCCGAAGTATCCAGGGCTCAAATGGCAGCGCCAGAAATGGGATCGCGCTACTCTAAAAAGTTCGTACAGAGCATGGCGAGATGTGGAACGAGACGGCGCAAAAATTCACATTGGCGAGTTTGGCTGCTTCAAACACACCCCCAATGACATTGCCATGCGCTGGCTAGCCGACCTGTTGAGTATCTTCGGGGAATTTGGCTGGGGATATGCGATGTGGCAGTTCAAAGGTCCCTTCGGAATTATCGAGCATGGGCGGCCGGGTAGCAGGTTCGAATCCACTGCGGGCTATGACGTTGACCGCGCCTTGCTGGATTTGATGCTCGAACACCGAGTCTCATCCTAGAAAAGGTTGCCGTTCGTAACGAACCTCCCTGGTTGCTGTATAATTCTGCTATGCCAGAGTGGAACAACAAGACAATTGGAAACGTACGCGTCGATAAGGAACTCGCCAGAGGGGGCATGGGAGAGGTCTATGTCGGCACGCATCTCAGGCTGGACCGCCTTGTCATCGTCAAAGTGATGCATAGCTATATCGAGTCGGATCCCGAGTTACAAGCGCGCTTCGAGCGCGAGGCGAAGGTGGTTGCGGCGTTACGTCATCCCAACATCGTACAGGTTTTTGACTTCGACATCGCAGAGGGACATCCGTACATTGTGATGGAATATCTACGAGGTCCATCCCTCGCTTCCTATTTACGTGAATTGAACAGCCGCAATGAAAAACTGCAGCCAGCTCAAATCGCACGCCTCTTAAGCATCACGGCAGCGGCACTCGAGTATGCACATGAGCAGGGAGTCATTCATCGCGATATCAAGCCGGCCAACATTATCCTGCATAACAAAACAGGCTTGTTTTCCAGCGACCTGCCTCTCAGTCCGCTTACCGAGCCTGTTATCACCGATTTCGGCCTGGTGCGCATTCATGCAACCACACAAACGTCTGTGGGCAAGAGAAGTGGGACACCAGCCTATATGTCCCCTGAGCAGTCACATGGCTTAACAGTCGATCATCGCAGCGATATCTACTCGCTGGGAATTGTTCTCTATGAGCTGATTGCGGGCCATGTCCCCTTCGACGCGGAAACCAACTGGGGGATCCTTTTCAAGCACATCAACGAGCCCCCTCCGCCGATTCCAGACATCACGCCGCCCGTGCAAAACGTAATCGATCGCGCTCTGGCAAAAGATCCAGACGCCCGCTACCAGACCTGCCGCGATCTTGCGGCAGATTACATGGAGGCGATCGGAATGGTTTCGGAGGCAGACGCCGTGCGCGCGGGCACATCGTTTCCGGTCACGCGCCAGCCAGCACCTGTTGTCGCCTCCGACCCACGGGCGCAACCGGAGAGGCGCACATGGAAGCGGGCAGCCGTGTATTCGCTCGCTGGGCTCCTTTTGCTTTCCCTCGCCATTTGGGGATTTCTGACATTTGTATCCCCGGGATTGTTAGCAGGGCCCGGTGTGATTCCACACGCTGGAGAGGAAGCCCGTGTCGGCCTGTTGCGTTTTCAGGATGGCACTGCGCCTGCGGATCAAGTGACGATTTCCACATCAAGCATGGAGGTTCCTCCACAGGGGAGCCAGTATGAAGCCTGGCTGATCCAGGATGATGGGGAGCAGCGTCTCAGTCTTGGTGTGATTGCATTCGACCAGCAAAATCAAGGATCGCTGGCATTCCTCGATAGTGCGGGACAGAATTTGCTCGGAAAATACAGAACCTTAGAGATCACAAGGGAGCCAGTTCCTGACCCCAGCCCCAACTCCTCGAATGATATTGCGTTTTCGGTAAGCCTCCCGCCCGATGCCCTTACTCATCTAAGGCATCTCTTGTTTTCCTTTAACGGCACACCCCAGAAAATTGGATTCGTTCGTGGACTCGATGCCGACACACTTCTGCTCAACGAATCCGCCCAGCAAATGCTGGCTTCCCTGGAAGCCAGAGACGAGGCAGGCGTCGATCTACACGCTGAAAGAATGTTGAATCTGATCCTTGGAAGCCAGAGTGAAGAATATAAAGACTGGAACGAAGATGGCACCGTGGATGACCCCGGCGATGGTTACGGTCTTTTACTCAACGGAGAAAATCTGGGAT
Organism: Anaerolineales bacterium; assembly: GCA_035248745.1. Classification (GTDB taxonomy): domain Bacteria; phylum Chloroflexota; class Anaerolineae; order Anaerolineales; family Villigracilaceae; genus Defluviilinea. The sequence goes on from DATFHE010000325.1 coordinate 4,877, forward strand.
ATATCCAGGGTACCTTCACACACGCAGATTTGTCGCTTACATCGCCGAATGCAACACAGAATATACTCACGCATGGAAAGCACGTAAAGGATTGTGCAACCAATCTCGACGGGTGGACGGCTCAATTGCGAGATCAATTGCGTGCGATCCAGAACGCCCCATTTGATTCGCCGGAGACGGAGGGCAGGATCCGGGAAGCCGTTGCGCTGGCGGACAAGATTCGGAATGGAATTGACGTCAATGGCAATGAGAAAATCGAACCCGTCCCCGGTGAGGGAGGGGCGGTGACAGCCTATGAACATACCTATTACATGGCAGACATGGTTATCATCCCGAGCACAAGCCAATCCCCCTAGATTGTGCGGATGTAAAAGAATCAAAAACAAGATTGCAGTCTAGTACAAAAAGGGATCAAACCTTTATTGCTTTATGAAGCACTTGAGCAGCTTGCTCAATTAAGTGCTCTGCTCTCGATCCCCACTCTTTCTTATAGATCGGAACGCGCCGTGCGACGATCTTAACCAGGATCAAAACGTGGAAGAGTTTCGCCCGCTCCAGCCGCTCCTGAATGGTTTGATCCGATTCTTTTCCTGCAGAGTAGCTCCTGAGCAACTCTGCCTGCGCCTCTTCCAT
>DATFHE010000326.1:0-7785 GCA_035248745.1 Anaerolineales bacterium
TCCGGCGTACTGAGCAACCTGTAGGTGCCTACTGCAATCGCTGCTCCCAACAGTGGTCCCAGGAAATAAATCAAATACATCATCCCATTTCGCGCTGTGCCTGCCACCACTGCGGGACCAAACGTCCGCGCCGGGTTGAGCGACGCACCGGTGAGCGGTCCACCTGCCAGGATGGCGATTGTCAGCGTAATGCCAATTGCCCAGCCCGCCATGGGACCCGCTTTCCCTGCCACGGCTGTATGAAGAATGGTGGTGACGAGGAAAAACGTCAGCAAGGCTTCCACACCAAGGGCATAGTATGGGAATCTCTGTGTGAGGACGCCAGTGGTTTGTGCCGCGCCAAACGCTTCAGCGTTTACCAGTCCAACGATGTTGCTTAGGGCAAACCCAGCCAAGACGGCCCCGGCGAACTGCGCCACCCAGTACACAGCCGCCTCAGCCCATGTCACAGTTCCATTCAGAGCCAAACCGAACGTCACTGCCGGGTTGATATGCGTGCCAGAGATGTGACCAAACACATACATAAACACCGCCAACGTGAGTCCGTGGGCAAGGGCAACCGCCAGCAGTCCTGCGTCATACAGCCCGATCGCCCCGCCAATAAACACCAGTGCAAATGTCCCGATCAACTCTGCAATGAACACTTTATAGTTGAACATACACTCTCCCTTTCATTCGCTTAGATATGCAAGTATGCAACCCCATCATTATCAATACGCTACGCCCAAGTACGGGTGCCAGCTACAAAAGATTTACCGCTCATAGATTTTTTGCCCGCGGGCTGCACCTCCTCAAGGATGAGAAGCCCGCCTCGCGCGCCGATGGCAGGTTGGCTCTGAAAAATAAGCCTCTGCCCCACTGACGCCTCTCCCGCTTCCACGCCTGCCCGATGGATTTTCAACAGCATCCCATCGAAGTCCATGAAGGCACCGGGCCATGGATTAAATGCTCGGATGCGCCGTTCCAGCTCATGTACATCCTGGTTGAAATCGAGCCTTCCCTCTTCTTTCTTCAGCATAGGCGCGTACGTGACGCCCTCTTCCGGTTGAGGAATTGGCGTCAGTTTGCCGGATAGATACTCGGGCAGAGTCTCAATGAGCAGGTCCGCTCCAAGCGCGGATAACTTCGCAAACACGGAACCCGCCGTATCCTCGCGCGTGAGCCGAATCGACCTCTGGCTCAGCATGGGACCTGTGTCGAGCCCCACATCCATTTTCATGATAGTCACGCCCGTTTCTTCATCCCCGTGCAGGATTGCGGCGTTGATGGGCGCCGCCCCGCGCCAGCGCGGCAGCAGCGACGCATGAACGTTAATGCAGCCGAAGCGCGGCAGCTCCAGCACATCCTTCTTAAGAATCTGACCAAATGCCGCGACGACAATCAGTTCTGGGGCCCATGCCCGTAATTGGTCCATCGCTTCGGGCAGGCGAAGTTTTTCAGGCTGCAGCACGGGAATGCTCAGCTCCAGAGCAAGAGTCTTGACAGCCGGGGCTTTCAACTCCCGCCCGCGCCCGGAGGCACGATCCGGTTGCGTGACGACACCCACAACATCATAATATTGAGATAACCCTTGTAGAATGGGCAGCGCAAAATCCGGTGACCCCATGAACACGACTCTGGTCATATATTCATTTTACTGGTGATTCAAACTTTTTGGTTGCTTTTTGAATTGAATAGATGTAAAATGATGGAAATTAAATCCCAGATTAATTCGGAGGAACTCATGGAAAACCAACCTATGATGGACGTCACCAGTGATGATAAATTGTGGGCGGCGCTGAGTTACGTCCTTGCGCCAATTGTTGGAATCATCGTATTGTTGATGGAGGATAAGAAAGCCCGTCCCTTCGTAAAATTTCACGCTGTGCAATCCATCGCGGCGAGCATTGTAGTCTGGATTCTTGTGGCCATTATTGCCACTGTGACTCTTGGCTTCGGTGGTTTATGCGCGCCATTAGTCTGGCTTGTTTTCCTGTATTGGGCGTACCAAGCTTATCAGGGCCAAATGGTCAACATTCCTGTGGTAACGAACTTCATAAAGCAACAAGGTTGGGCGTAGATTCCTTTCAGTAAAAGAAAGACCCGCCTGTAAACGAGACAGGGGAAGAAAAAGCACTGGCCTGTTATTGAGACAGACACCTGGGTTGACAAGGTGTCTGTTTTATTTCTTTGTCGCGCCCCTGGATTTAGCGTAGAATACAAGTCAGCTCCCCTATGCATTGGAGAACAGCATGGATGCCGAAAAGTCTTTTGCATTCCCTTTCGAAGATAAAGAATGGATCAGTAAGCTAGGGCTATGGGCAATCATTAGCGTGATTCCCATCCTGAACATCGCCTGGTATGGATATCTGGTAGGGATCATCCGCAATGTCATGAATGGCAATCAGGAACCACTCCCTAGTTGGGATAATCTTGGGAACAAATTCAATGAAGGATTGGTACTCTTCGGCGCCAGCCTTGTTTATGCACTGCCCATCTTGATCGCGATTTGCGTGCCTTTAGGTATCACGGCATCGGCAGGGTTCTTTTCCGAGAACGGCAATCTGGAAGAGTTCAACCAGATGATAACAGGAGTAGGATGGATTCTATTCTTCAGTCTGCTGTGCGGGATGCTTCTCTATGGACTTATATTATCCATTCTTTATCCAGCGATCCTAATTCTATTCGCCCGCGATGGCACATTCGCCTCCTGTTTTAGGCTTCGTGAAGCGCTTGCGTTGATCGGCAAAAATGCAGGTCCATTCTTCACTGCCTGGGTGTTGAGCCTTGTGGCGAGTCTCGGCGCGGGCTTGCTCGTAGGCTTCGTCAATCTGGTGGTGGGCTTCGTTCCATGCATCGGGTGGATCATTGGACTGGTACTTTCACTGATTTCAGGGGTGTATGCCAATGCCGTGTACGCCCATCTGTTTGGTCAGTTTGGCAGAGAAGCATTTGGACAGAGTCACTTGATGCCAGATTTACCCTCCGAGGCTGTGGTTTGAGCGAGTCTTAAGGTCCCCAGCGAGGTTGGTAATCACAGTAATCGTTATTCGTTAACCGTCGCAAGTCGGTGCCATCGATGCGGATAATGTAGATCTCACAGCCATGGTCATCGCCATAATTGTCGAAATACGCCGTAAACGCCACCCACTGTCCATCCGGTGAAAACGATGGACCCTGGCTGTTGCCGCCACTCGGTGTGAGCTGGCGGGCATTCGACCCGTCTGCGTTCATGATATAGACTTCACGGTTCCAGGCGGGACCCGAATAGGTGACGATGAATCGTCCATCCGGAGACCAATCACTGCGGCCGCGAATCGCAGGCAGGTTGGATATCTGACGTAAACCTCCCCCATCCCGGTTGACAACAAATAACTGGACCGCCCCATCAACTCCTGAGGCAAATAATATTTGACTGCTATCCGGTGACCAGGTAGGGTCCCAGCCATTGATCTGAGGGATATTGCCTGCATTTCCACCGTCCCGATCCATAACCATGATTTGCGTATTACCCGTGTTTGGGTTTCCGCGCATAAAGGCGATGGACTTCCCATCGGGGGAAACTTCCGGTCCGGTCAACACACCGAGGCGGTCTGTCAGTGGATCCACATTGCCATTGTTAATATCGAGGCTGTAGATCTCGTAGACATTCAATTCGCGAAAGGAGGAATAGAGGACGCTTCCCCCATCCGGCGCGAGAGACCCATAATAATGGCGCCGGTTATTCTCAGTAGTTAACCGGCGCATCCCCGAACCGTCTGCATTCATAATGCAAATCTGGTCCATCGCCTGCACTTTGAAGAGCTGGCAGGTAAAGACAATATGACCGGTCAGTTCATCCCCGCTGGAGGGGAGAGGGACATTGGATCCACCAACGGAACCTCCCGATGTGGCGTTCGGTGTCGCGATCGAATCTGTCAGGATCGGAGAGGCAGACCCGTCCGGGGTGGAGGCTTGCAACGTAGCAAACAAGTCTGGGGTTGAAGCAGGAGCAATAGGGCGATTACACGCCAACAAGAAAAAAATAAGAGAAATTGTAAAGACTGATTTAAGTTTGCTCATCATCCAATTCAATTGACTCAAGATAAAACTCTTCGCCTGCTAATATCTTTGCCCCAAAACTGCCACAATAGGGACAATGAATTTCTCCATCCTCTGGATGGTATTTCTGAAAACAAGCCATACATTGGACTTCTGCTTTAATAAAACGAAACTGGAGGCTCGCTCGTTCCGCCGGGGTGCCTTTGCTTAGCTCCTCCCAATGCTTTTGGATGGAAACCGGATCGAGTTCAGCGATTTCGCCCAGGACAAGCTGGATGCTCCGAACGCGTTGATTTGGCTCGCGCGCTCTCAGAAGCGCTTTCGCAAGAATAGACTGAATAACGTAGAGCTGGCGCATTAAGATTTGCTACTTTACTAAAATTCTAGAATACCTGAAAACAGGGTGCACGCGTATGCGTGCACCCTGTTTTCAGGCTTCCTTTGGAGAAAAGATCTTCCTCAGGACGGTCTATAAGCCGCATTCTGTCCATGACGCTCGGCAAAGCCGGTCGTCACTGGGCGATCATCTCTCTGGGCGGTGCGTCGCCGCGCCGCTCGATGCGACCTACCCGGGACTGGCTTTCTCATCTCATGAGAAAGCACGTATGAAGACGAGCAGTCTCCCGCCATCCGCGGATGGCTTCGTCCCTACTTGGTCTTGCTCCCGGCGGGGGTTACCTGGCCATCCACATTACTGTAGATGCCGGTGGTCTTTTACACCACCTTTTCACCATCACCCTCATCCCTTGCGAGATGAACTGGCTGTTTGTTTCTGTGGCCCTCGTCCGGCAGGTTAGCTCCTCACGGAGGGTTCCCCGCCCCGGGTGCTATCCGACGCCGTGCTCTATGGAGTGCGGACTTTCCTCGACCCCGACAACGCAGGACCGCGATCGCCCAACCGACCTGAGGCGACTGTATCATACACGTAAGGACGGGCACCGTCAACTGCGAGAGAGGGGATTCCAACATTTTTCTTATCGCCTGTCGCAAAAATCGATGCAGAATCGCCAAATCGCTTCGTAATTCGTCAGACAAGCGGTAAAATAAGGAAAGAGAGCATTTACAAAGGACAACGGAGTCTCTGTGAGCAATTGGCCTGGGAAATATGTAATCGGTCTGACGGGTAATATCGCAACCGGCAAAAGCGTCGTGCGCCGCATGCTGGAACATCTTGGCGCGTATACCATCGACGCCGATGCCCTCTCGCACCGCGTGATCTCAAAAGGAGCACCAGGGTACCAACCCGTCCTGGATACCTTCGGCAAATGGCTGCTCGATTCCGATGGACAAATCAACCGGACCAAGCTGGGGCATCTCGTCTTTGCGGATAAAGATGCGCTGAAGCAATTGGAAGATATCATCCATCCCTATGTACGCCAGGCAATTGATCTCCTGGTCAGGCGCGCAACACAAAAGGTGATCGTAATCGAAGCCATCAAACTGCTGGAGTCGGAATTACGCAGCCAGTGTGACACGATCTGGGTCACCGATGCCCCGCAGCAGGTGCAGGTGGAACGCCTGATGCGCAAACGCGGTATGAGCCAGGAGGAGGCGCTGCAGCGTGTCCAGGTGCAGTCGGCGCAGAAGGAAAAGATTGCCGCTGCACATGTAGTGATCACGAATAAGGGCTCCTATGACGATTTGTGGAAACAGGTCAGCGATGCCTGGAAACGAATCTCTCCGGAACAGGAAGCGGGTCCCACCACACAGGTTACGACCAGGCCCGCAGCAGGAGCACTTTCTCTCCAGCGCGGGAAACCCCGCGATGCACAGAAGATCGCAGACTTGATCACGCGCCTGAGCAAAGGCAAACAATCCATGACCAAAGACCAGGCGATGGAAGCCTTCGGTGAGAAGGCGTTTCTCCTGCTTCTTATGAATCAGAATCTCGTCGGTATTGCAGGCTGGCAGGTGGAAAATCTTGTCGCGCGCATTACCGATCTGTTTCTCGATCATGGTGTTCCCCCAAACCAGGCACTGCCGTTGATGCTTGAGGAAGTAGAACGAGCCTCCGGAGATTTGCAGTGTGAAGCCTCGCTTGTCTTCCCTCCGATCGATCTGGTTGGCTTTGACCACATCTGGAAACAGCTTGGCTATGAGCGACGTTCACCAAATGCGCTTGGCGTCCAGGCCTGGGAGGACGCGGCGCGCGAATCCATGCCTCCGGGTTCGGCCCTCTTCTTCAAACAACTTCGTACCGACAGGGTCTTGCGACCAATCTAATGGAGGCTTCGAACGTCTTCCTGAATGCATGAAACTCGAGGGGTCTTCCTGATGAAGCTCCGATGCCGAGAACAGGGTGGGAAGTTGTTGCAAATCTGTGATCGAAACGGTCAGGTACGCAGAGCACTCAGCATAGATTCAACCTGCAATATGATACGGATTGACGCCTACACTAGCGGAGTGGCGCTGGGGCGCCATGGATGAATGGCAAACTTTCTTAATAACATCCTCTTTATATTTCAACGTCTCAACTGGTTGAGTCTTCTAGACATCCTGTTGGTCACGTTGATCTTCTTCGTAGTGCTCTATTCTCTGCGCGACACCCAGGCAATGATCCTTTTGCGGGGCATGATCTTCCTGGTGATCGCGCTCGTGTTGTTGACTACCGTTGTAGAGCTGCCCGCATTCTCATGGCTTGTACAAAGTACATTACCAGCACTGCTACTCGCGATCCCGGTGATCTTCGCGCCGGAGATTCGCCGCGCCCTCGAGCGGCTGGGACGTGCCGGCACGCTGACGATCGTGCAATCTTCCAATCACGCCAGCGCTGAGACAGTGCAAAAAGGGATTCGTGCCGTCGTGGAAGCGGCGGCGCGGCTTTCGGCGCGCCAGCATGGTGCGCTGATCGTCATTCAACGAATGGATAACCTCGAGCAATATATCGAAACTGGCGTCCCTATGCGGGCAGATGTGACCCCCGAGTTACTCCTGCAGATCTTCTATCCCGATACACCCCTGCACGATGGCGCGGTCATCATTGCCGGCGGACGGATCGTGGCTGCCGCGTGCGTGATGCCTCTTTCTGCGAGCGGCATTCTCAACCGGTCTCCTGAACGACAGATGGGACTTCGCCACCGGGCGGCGCTGGGGATCTCAGAGGTCAGTGACGCGATCGCTGTCGTCGTTTCAGAACAAAGCGGCTCCCTATCTATTGCCCATGCCGGGCGCATGATTCGACGCATCGATCCCGAGCGGCTCGAGAATATCCTGGCGGCATTCTTCCGCCCGGATATGACTACGCCGCAACGGCTGCGGCTCCGGCGCTTCTTTCCTTCTCTCTTCCGCAGGGACGAGTAACATGCGTTTGTTTGCAAAGAACCTGCGAACTTTTTTTCTGGCACTTGCGCTGGGCGTTTCGGTTTGGCTCTCTGCGGTCAGCGCAGCAGATCCGAATGAAGTGCGCGCCTATCCCAGACCGATTCAGCTCGAGACCGTTGGGCAGGATCCCTCCCTAGTAATTACAAATGAAATTCCCTCCACCGTGGATGTCACGCTGCGCGCCCCGCGCTCGGTCTGGGAATCTCTGACCACAAGAGAAGATGCCATCCGTGCGACACTGGACTTGTCCGGGCTCAGTTCAGGAGAACATACACAGCAAATCCAGCTGACCATTACAGAACGGCCCTATCAGCTTATTCGCATGAACCCCACGACCGTCACCGTGAATCTGGAATCGCTCATTAACCAGACACTCCCTCTGGTCGTGTCACTCAACGGACAGCCCGCGGCAGGCTATCAGGCGGGTGATGCGACAAGGGATGT
>DATFHE010000327.1:0-7141 GCA_035248745.1 Anaerolineales bacterium
GCCGAAGGCATGTGGACTTCGGGGTAATGAAGCGCAAGGGCGCGTTCGAGATCTTCGTACAGAATCGGGACGGCTTCCCAAAAGACATTCTCCACGAAATACAAGCCGGTGCGCACTTCATCTGTAACCGCTGGCTGGACAGTGCGATCGCGATCTGTGAGCCACAGGCTCGCAATCTCTGCATGGATCGCGGAGCGGGTCTTCTCCCGTTCGTGCGGCGTAAAATCTTCCCTGGAAATTTCTTCCAGCAAACGCGCGACCCGCTGGATCTTGGATGTGACGGTTCGGCGCCGGGCTTCGGTGGGGTGCGCGGTCAACACAAGTTCTATGAAAAGCTTATCGAGCAAGGCTTGCATTTGCTCCGTGGTGCCCCCCTCTCTCTTCAGGGAGGCAACAGCATCACCCACCGATTCGTTGAGCGGTTCCGGAGAAGCCATACTCTCGCGCTCTCGCAACTGCTGGACGCGTTCATATTCCTCTGCTAAATTGACCAGATCAAAATAGGAGGTGAACGCTGCAGAAACAACCCGCGCGGCATCGAGGTCGAGCGCCTCCACCTCGGACTCAAGTTGTTTCGCCGCCTTGTCATTGCCAGCCCGGCGCTCTTTTGCCGCGGCACGAATACGTTCCTCAATTGCAAATAGCTGCGGTGATTCAAGCTCACTAATCACTTCCCCCAGGATGTCACCTAATAAATGGATAGCTCCTGATAAATCCATACAAGAAGTATAACGAAAAACAAAAAAATTTGTAGCGCGATTTCACCCTTGCCGCTGATATCGACCTTATCTCATGCCGGCAAGAACTCGCGTGATGACTGCATCCAGCAATTTTTCATCTACCTGTCCATCGAGTTTTGCAAGGACCGCGGCTTTGATCTTCTGTTTTAGCTCGGAATCCGATGTGCTCTGGCGCGGCGACTCCCGCGGGTATGCCGCATACGTGTTCACCGAAGGGCTATAACTAGCCTGCGGCGAAGACAACTCCCGGCGGTTGATCTTGATCCCGTGTTTCATGGCGCGCTCGACGGCAAGGTCTGTCAGCACAATATTATCGTTGACATCGATGCTGCTAATGCCACGTGCTTTCAGGTCGTCAATGTCGCGTTCGGTATAAAAGGTTTTTGCCACACGCACATCCTCGATGTTACTTTTCCGGCCTGCCTTCGATTCCTTCCAGCGCTTTGACGGCTGCGTTACGAGCGGTCAGGATTTCCGCCTCAGAGCCGGAGAGCCACATGCGCCCAAAACGTCCGACAGAGGAAACATGCAGGATCTTGATATTCGCGCCTTTCTCGGCTTCGTTGCATGCATAGTTGATATATGCGGCGGGCGCACATTCCAGCACCAGCATCGTTTCACCGGGCACAAGCATCGATCCACGGCGGAAGCGATTCAACAACTGCGCCTGGTACGGGTCGACATTCGTGATGATCTGCACCGAGGCGATGAACGGTTTGATCCGTTCGGCAATGTTCAGCCCGAGGCGGTCCAGCACGATCCGCCCGGCTTCCAGCACTTCTGCCTGAGTCCGGGAGTGAACTTCGAACATACCGAACTCGCGCTCGACGAGCTGCGCACCTGGCTTGGCTTCGGTGGATTTGACAGCGATATCCACCAGGCGAAAGACTTCGTTGCCCGGTGCCACTTCCACGTAAAGGGATGCCATCCCTTCCGTAGGAAGGTCGCCTTGTGTGATCGTGCCGACGAATGCCGCGTACTGCGGCTGCATGCGGTCCAGATAGGAATATACACGTAATGAAAATTGGTCAGCCATATTGCTCCAATAGGTTTGTCATTGCGAGAGAGCCTTCAGGCGACCGAAGCAATCTCCCGTTATCTGGCATGAGATTGCCGCGCCTTGCAGGCTCGCAATGACATTTGACAATTAATTATTCATCGCGATCCCAAGCGGCGTGATGAACAGTGGGTTTCCGGGCAGGATGGTTTCCACCCGGGTCACTTCCTGGATTACTTCCGTCATACCAGGGTAGGCACACGTGCCGCCGACTAAGTAAATCCTGTCAACTTTATGTCCGGTAATATGCCGCCGGACGATCGTGCCGACTTTCTCCATCACCGGGCGGATCACGGGAAACAACCGTGTCTGTTCTTTCGGGTCTTTCTTGAGCGCCTCGGCTTCCTCAAACGTCGATCCTGTCGAACCAGCGATGACCAGCGAGAAGTGTGTTCCACCTGTAGGTTCATCAGCCGTGTAAATCACTTTCCCATTTTTCAGGACGGCGATGCCCGTAGTCCCGCCACCCACGTCCACAATTGCGCCATCCTGGATCTGGAGGACGTTGTTCGCGGCGCTCGGCTCGTCAATGAGACCGGTACAGTCCAGCCCGGCACCGAACAGCACATTTGCCGTCGCCCGCACTTCTGCTTGCGGCACACCGGGCGGATATCCGCTCGCGGCGGATGTGAGCGTGAACCCGAGCTTTTCTTCGACTTGTGATTTCATCTTGCGCAGAAGATCCACGGCACCGACAAAATCAACCACCAGACCATCGCGCACGATTTGCGCGAACTGATACGTGCCGGCTATGGGTTGATGATGTTGATCGAGAACGACGAGCACTGTGTAAGCAGTTCCCAAATCCACTCCAACATGCACAGAAGTGCCGGACGGCGGCGTTGACTCAGAGTCGGCATGCCCATGATTGGAGCCGGACATAACACGATCGGTTTGGGCAAGCAGGTCGGGTAGGTTTGGGTTCACAGAATTATTTCTCGTTCCAGTTCACAGGGAAGACCACGTACACAAAACGCGTCCAGCTCGGCGTGCCAAAGGTAATACTCGAGCCTTTGGGGATATAGATCACATCGCCAGTCTTTCCTCGCACCTGCTCGCTGCCACGCGTAATCACGAGCTCGCCTTCCAGAATAATGTCGATCTCGTCATACGTCAGAGTCCATTGCATCTCGCCTTTATCGAGCGACATGTAACCTGCACCCATCGGTGAGCGATCCTGCGTGACGACCACATCCTTCAGCCAGACATTCGTGCCCGGCGTCGTTTTGCCCTGCAGAAACGGCTCTACCTGGACGTTCGCCATACGAACCACTTTGAGCGGCGGCAGGTTTGAAACGGCAGGCAGCGGCTCTTTTTTAGGATTTGCGTCGGATCCCGTCTCTCGAATGACCTTCACGCCCAGGGCATAGGCGACATCCGAGGCTTCCTGCGTGATGATATCGTTGGTTCCCAGCACGAGGGTTTCTGTATTCTCGCGCGAGAGCCGGCGGATATCTTCGGCGGTAAACAGTTGACGCGGCATGAGGGGAAGGTAGACACGTAAAAAGGTAAACAGGTAAACACGTTTGCGTGTTCACGTGCCTCCTTGTGTACCTGTTTACGCTCTCACTTGCTCCCGCGCCCGCCGAAGGAGCCCTTTGAACTCTGCGGCAGGATCATCTCAACATCGGTGTGCGGTCGGGGAATGACATGGACCGAAGCCAGCTCACCGACGCGTTTTGCTGCTGCGGCACCGGCATCCGTCGCCGCCTTTACCGCGCCGACGTCCCCGCGCACCATTACAGTTACGTACCCACCGCCGACATATTCACTGCCGATCAGGGTCACGTTGGCGGCTTTGACCATCGCGTCCGCGGCTTCGATCGCGCCGATCAGACCTTTGGTCTCCACCATTCCCAGAGCAATCATGGAAACATCTACGGGCATAGTCGTACTCTCCTTTTGGTGTGTAGTTTCCGATTAGACATCGGATTTCAAAAACTGAGTATTCAGTCTCTGAGATCTGCTGTCTAACTATCAATTTCGGCATTGCGAGGGCATGCCCTCGCAATGCCGAGCGATTACTTCTTCAACTCCAGTAACACTCTCCTCACAATCTCCTCCACCTGTGCATCCATATTACTATTGTTTGATGATGCCGTCGCGGGCGTGGAATAGGAACCGTTGCTAAACAAACGCTTTTGCGCGGGATCATCCGTGGAGCCTGGAGCAAACGCAGCATCCGGCGCAGTGCGAATTTCATACGCAAGCTTCTTAACATTATACAAGTGATGCACAGTAATGTTATCCCCTGTGATCGCGCCGCCCACACCGCCTGAACCTAGTGTCATGGAGGGCATCACGCCTGTGGTATAGCCCGTCGTCCCCAGGGTTCCCAGAGTGTTCACGACGATGCGAAAGACGGGCTTCTCCAGCCCAAACCGCATGATGACATTTTCATCCTGGGCATGGATCACCAGCGAATGACCGCGCCCACCATAATTGATCAACTCGATACTTCGCTCGCAGCCTGCTTCCCAGCCATCCACTTCATACCAGCCCAGGACGGTGGTCAGCTTTTCACCGGAAAGAGGTTCTTCCCTCCCAACGCCATTGAGCCTTACCACAAGGATACGCGCCCAGTCCGGAACGCTGAACCCGTACATCTGCGCCAGCTGCTGCGGACTTCGTCCCACTGCTTTGGGATTTGGCAAATGACCGACGAACAAATTCTTGGCGAGGATTTGCTTGATGTTGTCATCTATAAAGTATGCGCCTTCGGCTTTCATAAATTCTTCCAGACGTGCCGCGATCGGGCGGTCCGCGACGACGGCTTGCTCGGTCGCACAAATCACTGAATGATCGAATGCTTTAGAGGCGACGATATATTTCGCGGCACGCTGGATATCTGCCGAACGATCCACATACACGGGCACGTTGCCCGGACCCACCCCGTAGGCAGGCTTCCCAACCGAATGCGCGGCGCGCACCATGTCGGAGCCGCCCGTCGCGAGGATCAATGCCACGTATTTATGCTTCATCAATTCCTGGGTACCCTGTAAAGAGACATTGGTCATGCACGAGATTAATCCCTTAGGCATGCCGGCACGCTCTCCCGCTTCCGTCATGATGCGGATTGTCTCGGCGCAGCAATTCTTTGCAAAAGGATGCGGCGCGATGATGATGGCGTTCTTCGCTTTGACCGCGATCAACGTTTTGAACATCGTCGTTGAGGTGGGATTCGTACTGGGCGTGAGAGCGGCGACGACACCCATCGGCCAGGCGATATCATATGTGTGCTTTTGCGGATCACTCCGAATCACCCCAACAGTTGGGATGTCCTTAATAGCTTCCCATAACAATTGAGAGGACAATAAATTCTTCAGAGTCTTGTGTTCGGGAACCCCATAGCCTGTCTCTTCGGTTGCCATTTTTCCGAGTCTCGCTGCGGCATCTGCCGCCGCCTGTGCCATCGCCGCGCAGATGCGGTCCACGTCGGCCTGTGTGGCGGTAAGAAATTTGCGCTGCGCGTCACGCGCCTGCACAGCTAATGTGCGGGCTTCTTGAATGGAAAGAAGATCTTTGTCAAATTCAGCCATAGGAAAACCTCTTCACCGCAAAGGACACAAAGAAAGCATAGACAGAGCTTCGTGTTCTTAGCGGACTTCGCGGTCAATAATTGAATGGGTTATTCGCGACCTCTAACACTTTATTTTGAAATGCGGCAGCCGCGGCAGCGCAGGCAGGCTGGTCGCCGGTTAGCATGACACCCATGTAATTCGTTTCGGAGGGCGGCATGGTCAGAGAAACAATCGTAACATCAGCGGCTTTGAGGGCAGAGTCGAGCGCCACCAGACCTTCGTTCGGCGTGGCAACCAGATACGCAATCGGGGAACCGGCGGGAATATTGCACACCTGTGAAAGATACGTTCCAGTACGAGATATCACATGCGGGAAGAAGGCAATCGAATCATCCTCGTTAGCAGAATACCACACTGCCCGGGTTTTGATGTAATCCACTGCCGCACTGAGTCCTGATCTTACCTCAGCAGGATCGGGCCCGGCGAGAATTGCCATGATCTCTCCAGACCATTTGCCCGAGGTGTGTTTGGCGCCTGCATAGAACGATCGCGCATAGACGACTTCCACGTTTGCCATCTTGGTGGCTTCATCGATGGCAACATAGGTGGCATCGTCATTGTCCACACTGAGCAGCCCAATCGAACGCTGATCATCGCGCAGCTTGAGATGCCCCGCAAAGTCCCGGTCCACCTGCGGAATCAACTGCACGGCGAGTGGGGTACCATAAATGGGATCGAGGATGGGCATGATTTTTCTCTTAGGACTTTGCCAGCTTTAACTTCACGCCAGATGCCTGGCTCTTGCGCATGTTTTGGGCAAACTGTACAACGAACGCACCAGCCTCCAGCGGGTTTGTACCACCGTTTTCAAAGATGTTGCAAACAACATCGCGGTCGGCGTCTGTATCGCCGTATTTCGGTTTGTAACCCATGTAGGCGCTCATCGATTCCGCACGACCCAGGCCGGGTCGCTCACCGATAAGCAGGATCATCACATCTGGCTTGATTAATTCACCGACGTCGTTCATCACACCCACGCGGGCGTACTTAATGAAGAAAGGCGTCCCGAAGGTGAGACCAGCATTCTGCACGCCCTGTTTGATCACCGGGAAGATCTGGCGCAGGTTGGCTTCGGTTGCCGCGGCAGAAAGTCCATCGCCGACACAAAGCTGGATGTTGACATTCTTCTGGCACGTTTCATTGATTATACGTTTGGCGTCGTCATTCAGCAAACGCCCGAGGTCCGGGCGCAATAGATATTCCTGCTTGCCGCCTGTGACTCTGGTTTGCACGGTGAAGAGATTGAACTGGTCGAGCAGCTTTTGGTCAACATCGCGATACAGCGCGTCCTGTGTCACGGCGTGGTCGCCCTGGAAGAGCAATAAGGAGGCGGTACTATAACGCGGACCTGCACGCCCTACACCAATTCGTGCGGTCGTGGAATCCATCAATGCCCGCAAGCCATTCGCGTCTTTGGGATTTTTTACACGCGCTTTATAACGATTCTCCGCGAGAGTTGGGTCGGGGAGGTCGATTTGGAGATCAGACGCTTCGCGGGGAGATTGGGAGCGCGGTTTGAGAGGTACTGCGGAGGATGCGAGTGAGGATGACGAAACGGAAGCCGACGCGGCTGTATCAGAACCGTTTGTTTTCACGGCTCCTGATGTCTGTAGTTCGCGAACAATTGCATCTACGATTGCGGCAAGCTTGGCGTCATCCATACTAGAAATCTCCGAGTCAGGTCACACCGGTACAAATATTGCGAGGGGATTGCTGCACCAATTCGTGCGGTCGTGGAATCCATCAATGCCCGCAAGCCATTC
>DATFHE010000328.1:0-5238 GCA_035248745.1 Anaerolineales bacterium
TCAAGCAGACCCGCACGCGGCAGGGCTACTCCCAGCCAAGAAATAACATCCCCTCACGTTGAGCCCAACTCATAATAAGTTTATGAGCGCGGAGTATAATACTCCGCGTTTCTATTTAAGATTCGTTAGTTTGCGAGCTTACACGAAAACGGATACCTGGACTTAAACATGCCTTCTACTCTTTACCTGATTGACGGACACGCACTCGCTTATCGCATGTACTTCGCACTCACCGCCGGTGGCAGCAGCGCGCGCTGGCAGACGTCCAAGGGGGAACCGACAGCGGGCACCTATGGATTCGCCCGCGAGCTGCTCCGTATTATCGAACAGGAAAAACCGGATTACATCGCGGTCGCCTTCGATACCGGCAAGACCTTCCGCGACAAAATTTTCCCTGCCTATAAAGGCACACGCGCCAAGATGCCGG
Source organism: Anaerolineales bacterium (assembly GCA_035248745.1). Classification (GTDB taxonomy): domain Bacteria; phylum Chloroflexota; class Anaerolineae; order Anaerolineales; family Villigracilaceae; genus Defluviilinea. Next base: position 428 of record DATFHE010000328.1, read on the forward strand.
ACGACCTGAGTCCGCAGATCGGGCGCATCCGCGCCATGATCGATGCCTTTAATATTCCCCGTCTCGAGATGGAAGGCTACGAAGCCGACGATGTGCTCGGCTCCATTTCACGGACCGCCGCAGAGCAGGGGCTGGGCGTCAAGATTATCACCGGCGATCGCGACCTCTTGCAACTGGTCAACGAGCGCACCACGGTGTATCTGGCAGGTGATGACCAGAACTACATTACAGATGAAGACGTGGTCAAAAAGCTTGGCGTCCCGCCCGCACAGGTGGTGGACTACAAAGCGCTCGTCGGCGACAAATCCGACAACATCCCCGGCGTGGCGGGTATCGGCGAAAAGACCGCAATCTCATTGATTCAAAAATTCCAGACGCTCGATAACATCTATCAAAACATCGAGCAGGTGGAGAATCGCTGGCGAACAAAGCTCGAGCAGAACCGCGAGAATGCGTTCCTCAGCCGTGAGCTCGCACAGATCAAGACCGACCTGAACATCAAGCTCGACCTCGAGCATGCCAAAGCCGGAGAGCTGGATTTTCCCGCCATCGAGGCCCTGTTTACAGACCTGGAATTCCGCTCCCTGCTCAAAACGCTGGACCGTCTGGCAGGGAAGCCTGGCCCCATTACCGGTGCTGTAACCTCCCCTCTCAAACCTGGCGAGCAGATTTCCATGTTTGCCAGTGAGGCACCTGCTGTGGTTTACACGCCCGTTACAACTCTGGACATTGAAGTAAAAGTTGTCGACACGGATGAGAAGCTTACCGACCTTGTCAAAAAACTCAATAAAGCGAAAGTCATTTCGTTCGACACGGAAACCACATCCACAGAAGAAATGAAGGCAGAGATCGTCGGCATCTCACTGGCGATACAAGAGGGAGAAGGATATTACATTCCCACCGGTCACCGCGCCGGAACCAACCTTCCGTTGGAACAAGTGCTTGCCTCGCTCAAAGGTCCCCTCACCGACCCAAAGATCGGTAAGATCGCGCACAATGCAAAGTATGATTACATCGTCCTGGCAAGGCACGGGTTGCGCGTCTCGCCGCTCACCTTCGATACCATGCTAGCGGAATTTATCATCGATCCTTCTTCGCGTAGTATGGGGCTAAAGAATATGGCATTCAACAAGCTTGGCGAGGAGATGACCCATATCGAAGAATTGATCGGCAAAGGCAAGAAGCAGATCACGATGGATGAGGTTGCCATCGAATCCGCGGCACCGTATGCGGTAGCAGATGCAGAAGTAACCCTGCGCCTTCTGCCAATTCAGCAGCAAAATCTGCGGCGAGTCAACGGCGAAAAATTACTGGAGGAAATCGACTTACCCCTGACCCCCGTCCTGGCAGAGATGGAGATGAACGGTATTTCACTGGACCTGCCCTTTTTTCAGGAAACCGGCGAACGTTTACAAAAGCGGATGAATGAGATCGAAAAGCAGGTCTATGAATTGGTCGGCAAGCCATTCAATATCAACTCTACGCAGCAGCTGTCGGATGTGCTCTTCAAGCAGCTGGGGCTTGAGCCGCCCGACCGCGGTAACAAGACCGCCAGCGGGCATTTCTCTACAGCAGCCGGTGTGCTGGATCTGTTACGCGGCAAACATTCCGTGGTCGACATGATCCTGGAGCATCGGGAGCTTTCCAAGCTTAAATCGACCTATGTGGATGCGCTGCAAGCCGCGATCAATTCTGAAACGGGTTGTGTGCATACAAGCTACAGTCAGATCGGCGCTGTGACAGGGCGTTTATCCTCCTCGAACCCAAATCTGCAAAACATCCCCATCCGCAGTGAGGAAGGCAGGCGGCTGCGAAATGGCTTCGTCGCGAACAAAGGTAACGTACTGCTTTCTGTGGATTATTCGCAGATCGAGCTGCGCATTGTCGCTCACATGGCGCAGGACGAGAATATGCTGGCAGCCTTCCGCGCCGGGCAAGACATTCACACCGCTACAGCAGTCGCCATCTTTGGTGTGAAACCGGAAGACGTGACCAAGCAAATGCGCCGCCGATCCAAGGGAATCAATTTTGGGCTCATTTACGGCATGTCTGTATTTGGGCTGACACGCTATACCGATCTGACTCTCGCCGAAGCCGAGACCTTTGTCAAAGCCTATTTTCAGCAATTTCCCGGCGTCAAGCGTTACCTGGATGGTATCCGTAAGCTGGCAGCACAGCAGGGATACGTGGAAACCCTGCTCGGACGTAGACGATACTTCCCTGCCTTACAGGGTAGAGCCAATGTCCAGGTCAAGAACCGCGAGGAACGGGAGGCGATCAATGCTCCCGTCCAAGGCACCGCGGCAGATATCATGAAACTTGCTATGCTGAAAATTCCTCCGGCATTGAAAGCCGCCGGATTAAAAGCTAAGATGCTCCTGCAGGTGCACGACGAACTTGTGTTCGAGGTCCCGAAGACAGAATTAAAGGAGACGGCACGCATCGTGCAGGAAATCATGACAAACGCATATCCCCTGAGCATCCCGCTCTCCACCGAAGCACGCTACGGTACCAATTGGGGCGATACCAACCCGATATAGAGAGTTTCTTACCACAAAGAATACTCCACCTCTCTGATTTGCTATGAATTGCTTAGCAATTCAAAAATCATAGGCGGGAGAACCCGAAGGAATTCAACTTGAACGTTCGTGCCCTTCGTATTGAAAATAATCCTTTTGTAGGGGTAATTCAAAATCCCTCTACGTTATAATTATCACTATGCCCGGACGAGAAGACATCTTCCAGAAATCAATGAATGAGGGCCATTCCGCTGCCTGGGATCAGGAGTGGGGCAAGGCAGCCGCGGCATATCGTAGAGCATTACAGGAAATGCCCGATAACCCGAAGGCGCTTAACAGCCTGGGACTGGCATTATTCCAACAGGCGAACTTTGAAGAAGCTCTGCAAATCTATAAGCGCGCCGCGCAGGTGTCGCCGCAGGACCCCTCGCCGATGGAAAAACTTGCGCAGCTTCTCGAGCGCACGGGCCGACTTAAGGAAGCCATTGATGCCGCGACCAGAGCCGCCGAGCTCTTTCTCAACCAGCGCGATATAGATAAGGCCATTGAGAACTGGGTACGCGTCACTATGCTGGATCCTGAGCATATCATGGCTCACTCACGTCTCGCTCTGGCGCACGAACGTCTCGGTCACAAATCCCGCGCGGTGGCAGAGTATATTGCCGTTGCCAGCCTCGTTCAGCGCACAGGCAACCTCCAGAAAACCGCCGAGCTCGTCAAGAAAGCCCTGCAGATCCTGCCGGAAAGTGAAGAAGCTGGACAGGCACTGAACCTCCTGCGAGGTGGACAATTACTTCCGAAGCCATTACGCCCCAAAGGAGGGACGGGACCGATTGCGATGGCACAGGTTAAGCAGTTGGATCAACCCAAGAAGGAAGCTGATTCCGGGCTGGACCCGATCGCAGAAGCGCGGCAAAAAGCGCTGACCCGGCTGGCAGAGATTCTCTTTGAATACTCCACCGATGACGGTCAGAGTGCCCAGGCGAAACGCGGCTTGCAGGCATTGATGCGCGGCACAGGTCAGCTTTCCATGCAGCAGTCTGAACAGACCAAGGTCGTCCTGCATCTCGGTCAGGCGATCGACGCGCAAACGAAGAGTAACGAGAACCAGGCCGCGGAAGAGCTGGAGCACGCACTTGAGGCTGGCTTCAACCATCCCGCGCTCTATTATGATCTGGGCTTGCTCCGTTCGAAAGGAGACCGCCTCGAATCTGCCGTCCGGCATTTGCAGCACGCTGTCAAGCATAATGATTTTGGTCTCGCCTCCCGCTTGCTGATGGGGCAGATCAATCAAAAACTGGGACGCCTCGATCTTGCCTCCCAGGATTATTTAGAAGCTCTCAAGCTCGCCGATTCCATGATCGTCCCTGCGGAACAAGCCGATGAGATCCGCCAGATGTATGAGCCGCTGATCGAAGCTCAGGCAACTGAAACGGATGAAACCGTCCTCAAGCGCCTGTGTGACAACGTCAACGATATGCTCATGCGAAAAAACTGGCGCGATCATTTATACCGAGCGCGCGAGCAAATGTCCCGGTCGCAGGACGGCGACATGCCGATGCCGCTTGCCGATGTGATTCTGCAGGCGCAATCAAGCCTGGTACTCGAAGCCATCAGCCATGTCCACCAGTTGGCACGCGCCGGGCAATTACGTTCCGCGATGGAAGAAGCCTTCCATGCCTTGACGTATGCCCCAACCTATCTTCCCCTCCACACCCTGATGGGCGATCTTCTCATTCGCGAGAACCATACAGAAGAAGCGATCGCCAAGTTCAATACGGTCGCACAGGCTTACAGCGTACGCGGCGAGGCGGCGCAGGCGGCAAAGCTGCTGCGACGTGTAATCCAGCTCGCGCCCATGGATATGGTCGCGCGCACCAAGCTGATCGATCAACTTGTCGCACGCGGGCAGGTAGACGATGCCATCCGGGAATATCTCGAACTGGCAGATGCCTATTATCGCCTCGCCGAGTTGGATATGGCACGCAGGACGTATACAACAGCTCTACGCATCGTCCAGCAAGCCAATGCCGACCGCAAATGGAACATCCACATCCTGCAGCGCATGGCGGACATCGACATGCAGAGGCTGGATTGGAAGCAGGCGATCCGCGTCTACGAGCAGATTCGTACCCTGCGACCAGATGACGAAGGCGTCCGCAAGAACCTGATCGAACTCAGCCTACGGCTCGGGCAGCCTGCGCAGGCAAATGCAGAAATCGAAAGCTATCTCACGTATCTGCAATCTCAAGGTCATAGTGAGCAGGGCATCAAGTTTGTGGAAGAACTGCT
>DATFHE010000329.1:0-3720 GCA_035248745.1 Anaerolineales bacterium
CGCGTAATGGGAAAAACTTGCGTAGGAATGTCCCCACCTTTCCCGCGCAGATATAGTTGCGTCCCGTTTCGCAAAGATCGAGTCCCCCACCATATGGATAAACAGATGTTTAGCTCGATTAGAACGAGCTTTTAGCCACCAAATCAGTGAAAAACTTCAATTATTGAGCCTCAGAAGACAGACGACCCTGCAGTTGTCTGAGATGATCATCCATCTTTCGGACCAATTCGGCAATATGCGGCACGTGTGACATGATGGAATTGTGGGTACCGTCGACATCCACAATCTTCAGGTCGCCTGTGATCATGCCTGCCCACCCCAATGTCCGATCCGGCTTGATTCCCTCTGGCTGGGATGAGGCGTAGAAGAGAACCGCATCCCCCGCGTAGGAGCGACCACGCGGGTACATCTGGGCTGCACGGTCGATTAGCCGTGCGACATATTCGTAGCGAATTTTGCGCGGCATCGGCAGGTTCAACTTCAATAAAAGGTCGGAAACAAGCGTGGATACAACCAGAGTTGTCCGATGCCGCGCCCGCCCAGACAAATAACGGACCTGACCTTTCACGCCATGCAAACGTAGGGTATTCAGATGCACAGACGCCTTGTAGGCAGCCTGATTTTTCGTGGGTAAATATTCAGGGTAGTCTGGTCCGTAGGCATCCAGCAAACCAACAAAAGCAACTTGTTCGCCCAGCGCATGAAGCTGGCGCGCCATCTCAAAAATAATTAACCCACCGGCGGAAAACGCGCACAGATAGTAAGGACCATGCGGCTGGACCGTTCGAATCTCATGGATATAGTGTGCCGCCATTTCCTCGATCTGATGGTACGGCTGGTGGTCGGGATTCGCCAGCCCACGCGCTTGCAACCCGTAGATAGGAATATTTGGGTCGAGATACTCTGCAAACCGGCGATATATGAAGACACTGCCATCTGCATGGACGCAGAAAAGAGGCGGGTGCGAGCCTTGCAGGCGAATCGGCACGAGAGAGTCCAGGTTAGTGGCTTGCGCCTCCTCACGCAGCAGATCGGCCAGAGAAGCAATGGTCGGCGATTGAATCAATGCGGTGATAGGCAATCTACACTGAAACTCTTTTTCGATCGTCAACATGAGATCAATGGCGGCCAAAGAGTCCCCACCAATTTCAAAGAAGGTATCAACCACCCCTATCGGCTTGAAATTCAGTAACTCCTCCCAAATCCGCACCAATCGCAGCTCGATACCATCACGTGGAGGTACATAAGTCTCGCACACTTCCCTTTCCACTGGTTCAAGTTGTGACAGAGCATAAAAATCAACTTTACCGTTCGGAGAAAGAGGAAATGTATCGAGGAGAGAGATCATGGAGGGCATCGCATGATCCGGAAGGTGATCCTTCAGGAAATCACGTAAATCACTCGAAGTGGCGGCCTCGCCGCGCTTCAGCACCACGTATGCAACGATATACGTCTGATGCCGCAGAGAAACATCACCATTTCGGCTGGGCTGTTTTGCGACCGCAACACCTTGTTCTACAGCGGGATGCTGCGCCAGGACAGCTTCTACCTCGCCTAACTCCACACGAAATCCACGCACTTTGATTAGACGGTCACGGCGGCCGAGGTATTCGATCTCACCGTCAGGATTGATGCGCCCTATATCCCCCGTGCGAAACAGGCGTGCATACGAACCATCTGTGGCAAATGGGTTGGAAACCCATCGCTCGGCATTCAATTCCGGGCAATTGAGATATTTGCAGGATATGCCCTCCCCTGCCAGGCAGATTTCACCTGCTTGCCCTTCAGGGACTGGCTTTAAGTTCTCATCCAGAAGGTAGACCCTGGTATCCTGTACAGGACGGCCGATGGGGACATTCGTGTCATACTGCAATCCGGGTGAGGTGAGGTGCCATGTAGCATCGCCCTCCGTTAAGCCATAAAAATTAATAAGAACTGCCCTGGGCAGTTTCTCATAAAACTGATGGGTCAGTGCCGCACTCAGCGGCTCACCGCCGATCATCCAGGTTTGTAAGGAAGTTAACTTTGTATGCAAATCTTCTGCCGCCGCCAGGATCACCCGCAGAAGAGACGGAACGAGAAGGATGTGTGTCGCTCTATGAGTTGCCAAAGCTTCAATTAGCTGATGCGGATTTATTACGGTGTCGTAAGGCAAGATCAAAGTACAGCCCCCACTGACGAGAGGCAATACGATTTCATCGATCGCGTCGATAGAGGTAACGGGAGAAGACTGGGCAAATACACTGAATGGATCAAAACCGCTTATCTGCGTCGTGTTGGAAAAGCGGGCTGCCAGATTTCGATGGAGATATAGGACTGCCTTGGGCTTCCCCGATGAACCGGATGTAAATAATACACAGGCAGGGTCATGCGGACCTGCGAGCGACGTAGGGCGGGAAAATGGATGGTGTGAGAGCCAGGCTGCATCATCCAGCAGCAAAACTTGAGCAGAGGTGGGAGGAAGCCCAGCCGCCCATGTGCCGCGGCTCAACAAAAATCTGCAGTCCACACTGTCGAAAATACGAGCGAGCGCTTCCTTAGGCATCTTGGGGTCAAGGGCGACAAAAGCCGCGCCGGATTTTAATATCCCCATTAGCGCGCAGACCAGGTCGGGTCCGCGGTCCAAAAACAGGGCAACCAGATCCCCCTTCCGCACGCCGGCAGAGCGAAGTGCGTTCGCAATCTGGTTGGCGCGTCGCTCTACTTCCAGGTAAGTCAGGGTTCCGTTCTCCCCCTTCACAGCAGTGGATTCAGGATATAAGTCTGCCCAGGTTTCGAACAGTATGTGAGGAATACCCGCCAAACGAATTGGGGAAACAGATGTGGCCGGTAATGAAACAGCGAAGGATTGCATTGTCATGGTTGGTCTCTCGCGATACAGCAATGTGAAGTTTTTGAAGTACTCAGTCCCCAAAATCGAAAAATGGGATCCGGTTACATTTTCAGGACGCCTATTGGAGTAGCCTGTTACAGACAAGAGACTTACAAAACCGTTATGATGGAAAGAACAGTGATATAAAAGAACTTTGGATTCTTATAGATAAGAATTCCCCTCTCGAACGATTGCTGGTATAATCCCCGCCGCTAATCATCAAGCCACAGTAGCTCAGCTGGTAGAGCAGTCGATTCGTAATCGACCGGTCAGGAGTTCAAATCTCCTCTGTGGCTCAAGAAGACCTGCGGCAGATCACTGCCGCAGGTCTTCTTGATTCTCGAGTTTCATATGGGAAGTTATAAACAGTATTGCAAAAAATCTCGAACGGCTGTATAGTATTCGCCCGGCATGGGGTCCGGACCGAACAGGATTTTGCCAGCCACGAATTTCATCTACAGAGTCGTACGAAAGGTGCATTATGGAAGACCTATCGCTCGCAAGTTTATTTGACGGATTTAGCCATCATCCTAATGGTTTCAAGTTGTTCCGATATTTTACGATTTGCTTCGGCACTCTGCCTTCCGCCATACGGATTATTCTGCCGGTGGAGGGCTCCAGAGAAGCGATCGATTCGATCCTACAGCACATGAGTCTGGATCGTTTCTCGTTCGAGACTGTATTCAAGAACTGGCACACCGATGATTCAAAAGCCGCAAAGACGTCTGAGGATTACGCATATGAATATGTATTCAAGAGCGAGTCCGGACGGATGCTCATCCATTTTATTTCACAGTATCAATCTATCCAGATTCAATTCTTGTATAGCCTAGATAATTCCGAATCAG
>DATFHE010000330.1:0-8498 GCA_035248745.1 Anaerolineales bacterium
TGCGATTTTTTTTTTTTTTTTTATCATCTGGACCGGCGTTCGATTGGTGAGCCGGTCTGTTTCCGGTCTGATGGATGCCGCGCTGCCCGCTGCTGAACAAAGTCTGATACAGAAGGTGATGGAGAAATATCGCCAGAAGGGTGTGACCTTCCATGCACTGAGGACCCGTCAGGCTGCGGCGCGGCGTTTTATTTCAGTCCATATCCTGGTACCAGGCGAATGGACAGTCCATGACGCGCATCACGTCGCCGAAGATTTCGAGTCAGATATCCGTGCAGCGCTGGGGAGTGTGGTCACTGTTTTTACGCACATCGAGCCTGTAGAAGATGAACTGTCCATGGAAGATATGTTTTTGGATCGGTAAACGCCTAACGCAACTTTCGAGCGTCCTATTGTGTTACTTCCTACATAAGCTTGATTGATGGTGCGACCATAGCTTTCATCTCACGGAGATCATAGGATCATGCCATTGAAGATTCTTTTCGTAAGTGCCGAAGTGGCGCCCTTTGCCAAAGTGGGCGGGCTGGCAGACGTGGCAGGCTCCCTGCCCAAAGCTCTGCGTGCGCTCGGTCATGATGTGCGCGTGGTCATGCCTGCTTATCCAAAGATCGAGGCGCAGGGACGAGCAGGTCAGATCCATTTCCGCGAAGGCGGTATGATCGTGCCCACGGGCGCGGGCGACATCCCGGCAGGGATTTTCGAAGGTGTGCTGCCGGGCAGTGACGTGCCTGTCTATTTCATCGCGCAGAATCATCTATTTGATCGCCCCAATATTTACGGCTATAACGATGATGCCTATCGCTTCGCGTTCTTCTCGCGCGCGGTGTTCGAGCTGGCGAGTGTACTCGGCTGGAGACCCGATGTGCTCCACGCGCATGACTGGCATACCGCACCTGCCGTGACGTGGCTGGCGACGGCGGGGCAGACAGAGGAACGTTATCGAGGCATCCCCTCCGTCTTTACGATTCACAATCTGGCGCATCAGGGCTTAACCAGTTGGGATGTGCTGAATTATCTCGCCGTCATCACGCACAGTCTTTGGAATGAACCTTACGGCACGGTGAACTTCATGGCGCGCGGCATCTACCATGCCACGCTAATCAACACCGTCAGCCCGACGTACGGACGGGAGATCATGACCTGGGAAGGCGGCGCGGGCTTGCATGAGCTGTTACGCCACCGCCACAACGATGTGCATGGCATTCTCAACGGCATGGACTACGACGTGTGGAACCCACAGACCGACAAAAACCTGGCGCGTCACTTCGGTGCCGATCACCTGACGGACCGCCTCGAAAACAAGCGTGCACTGCAACAAAAGCTAGGGCTGCCACAGCGCGACGAGGTGCCGTTGCTCGGCATGGTGACGCGGCTCGACTTGCAGAAGGGCATAGATATTACCGGTCACGTTCTTCATCTGCTGATGAACGGCGGCGCTGGCGAGGCGCAGTTCGTGATCATTGGCAGCGGCGCGTCCCACTATGAGGATATGTTCCGCCATCTCTCGAGCTATCATCGAAATAAAATGCGCACTATCCTCGCTTACGAGCCAGACCTCGCGCCGCTCGTCTATGGTGGCAGCGATATGTTCCTGATGCCATCTCTCTTTGAGCCCTGCGGACTTGGGCAAATGATCGCCATGCGCTATGGCAGTGTGCCTATTGTCCGTGCTACAGGCGGCCTGGCAGACACCGTCCGTGATGGTGTGACGGGTTTTGTTTTCGGGGAATTCAGCGTCGAAGCATTCTGGAGCGCTCTACGCGGCGCGATGTACATCTACAATGTCGATCAGGAAAGCTGGCGCGCTATTCAGACGAATGGCATGACGAGTGACTTTTCCTGGCGCAACTCAGCACTGGGTTATCAGCAGCTTTATGAGAGAGCGATAGCCAAGATGGAAGGCTGGTAGAAAATTAGAGGCGTGAGTTCTATTTGAACGGCTCTTGTTCTTTCCAGATCGTAAAGTTTTTTAGAATTGACCCACCGGTAAACTCTCGCATAATGGACGTGCCGGGGACAACGCTGGTATCCAAAGGTAAAAACCACTCCAGGAAAGCCAACAGACGTTTTGCTTCGATGTATTCCGGCGTCCCATACGGAACTTGCCTGAGCAGCGGCTCTGCAAAAGGCTTGAGAGCAGCAAGCTCATACGCCAGGGCAGAGTTGAACATTACATTGGCGTTTTCCTGGAACGGGAAGATATGACGCTTTTCTCCGCGCCGCACGGATTCCCAGCGGGAAATGGTCTGGGCTGCCGTATAGCCGCGCTCGCGCGCGTCGCGCACAATGCGGCGAATGAGGCGCGTATCTGTGGTGGAAACGCGGTTGTGGCGATCCAGGTTCAACTGTGTCAGTGCCGAGACGTAGATTCGAAACGCTTCGCCAGTGAGATTCGCTGGAATGAGGCGCGGGTCCAGCCCGTGAATTCCCTCCAGGATAAGAGGCTGCCCATCTCGCAGACGAATCAATTCACCGTCTTCCCGCAAGCCGGTCTTGAAGTTGTATCTCGGTAATTGAACTTCTTCCCCTCCAATGAGGCGCTGTAAGTGGTCTGCAAGCAGAGGTAGATCGAGCGCATCAATAGATTCGAAATCAGGCTTGCCGTCTTCGTCAAGCGGCGTTTTATCGCGGTCGAGAAAGTAATTATCAAGTTCGAGCGGAAACGGAGAAACACCGATGGCAAGCAATTGCACCGTGAGCCGTCGTGCGGTCGTGGTCTTCCCGGCAGAGGAGGGTCCGGCGATCAAAATGATGCGCGAGCGGCTCAGTTGACTCACGACCTGATTGGCAATCCGCGCCAGGTTGTTTTCGTGGAACGCTTCGGAGACAAGTACGACCTGGTCGCTGCGCCCACCCTGGATAGCATTATTGAGAGCGCCCACATTCTCAATCCCGAGCTTACCTAACCAGTCACCATACTGACGGAATGTTTCCAGGAGCTTGGGGTAGTCAGGCGTTGGCAAGAGCTCATTCGGTTTATGACGTCGCGGGTAGCGTAATGTAAAGCCACCTTCAGCAAACTCCAGATCGAACCATTTCAGATATCCCGTCGATGGCACCATATAGCCGTGGTGATAGTCCATGCTCTCGCCAAGGCGGTAGAGGGTAAGATAATTCTTCTTACGATAACTCAGCAAACGAACTTTGTCTTCGTAGCCGCGTGAGTGAAAATATTCAATCGCTTCCTGGATCGGAATCTCCATCCGCTCGAAAGGAAGATCAGACTCTACCAGGTCGCGCATGTGATCCCTGAGAGCGTCGATCTCTGGCTCGAACAATGGCTCGCGCCCTGTGATCTGACAGTAGTAGCCGCCAGAAGCAACAGAATGATCCACATACAGAACTGCTTCCGGGAACAGATCGTTGAACGCCATCTCAAGCAAAAACGTCAGGGAGCGGCGATAGATGCGCGCCCCATCCGGGTCAGACATGGTCACGGGGATGACGCGTGATTCGATCATGATGGGAAATGTCAATTCGCGCAGGTCGCTGTTGACAATGGCGGCAACGACCTGCGCCTCCAATTCCAGGGTTTTTAGAAACTCACCCACCCTCGCCCCGCGCGGTCCAGACAGCACACGCCCATCGGACAGTTGGATTTCGACCGACGAGCGCGGTGGGACTTGCGTAATTTTTTCAGTCATGTTTTATCTTTCTGATTCGTATACTCTAGGCAGTTTGAGCAGCATTAATTCTTGACAATAATTTTCCGGGCTTGCGAGCGAATTCCTCCAGAGGAGTTTCTTTTTTGGTCAACGCCATCAGAATCTCGGTTAACACTTTATTCACTGGAGTCGGTACGTTAAACTTCTTTCCGGCACGTACAACCTCTCCGTGTAAATATTCCACTTCGCTTTTCCCGCGACCGGAGTGCAGGTCAATGTGAAAGGATGGCATTTTGGATCCGCGCCCGGCTCCCGCCGCACGTCCCAATAATGGTTTCGAAAGCCAGAGTGGTAATTTTGTAGCAAAAGCTAACGCACGGACTGGCGTGCCCGGTAAATTGACTACCTTGAAACCCTGTGCTTCCATGACCGCCAGACATTCCCGCAGCATTTCGATCTCGAGCTTGTACAAATCTCTGTTTGCAAAGACCTCGCCCGCTGTCATATCCAGGATCGCTGAGGTTGGATTCGCGATCAGGTTGGTCAGCATCTTCGACCATTTCATACTGTTTGCGTCGTCAAATAGCTGCGAATTGAGATATGCAGCGTTGAAAGCCTGGTTCAGTTTTTCTGAAAGTGGATGCCCTTTTGCAACACCAACGCCGCGCAGGCGCTCCAGCACGATATCGCCCGCGCCGCGCCGGCCAATGGCGGTTGTCACAGTGCCAGAGATCACTTTGCCGTTCCCCAAAACGTCCGCGATGGCAGGTTCATTCGATACGCCGTTTGACAGGCAAAGGATAGGCGGCATTTTGTTCGCGTAGGGTTGGATTGCCTCTAATGCAGGAATGGTATCAAAAGACTTGAGGGCAAAGAGAGCTACATCAAAGGGTCCATAGCGGAGAGCATCTTCCAGGGTAGAAGCGATGACAAACGCGGAAGGATCCACGCGTGATGCAATTTTTGACTGCCGCCGTGTATCGAGTGTCAGGTCCAGCCGCAAGCCACGCTGGCGAAGTTCTTCCACCGTCTTGGGGCGCTCCACAAATACAACCTGCTGCCCGGCGAGTGCCAGGCTGCCTCCGAAATACGTCCCGATGGCACCTGCGCCAAAGACAAGCACTTTAAGTTTGCCGTTGAGATGGCTGGCTGATTCAGAGAGAGCCATCTTTACTCAGGCTGGAAAGGTTGAAATTGCCAGCGTTCATTCAGATGGGCGCGGTCATTCAATGCCTCGATCGCCCAGCGATGCTGATAGGGGTAATAAATCACACGCGCAAATGCGGTGTTATCAAAGCGAAACCGGATTCCAGAAGGGTCGACGTGAGGGGCGATTCCAATAATCGCATGCATCAACTGGTTGAGCAAACCACCATGCGAAACGATGAGATAACTCCCGGCAGGACGGCGCAGGAGGCTATGCAATGCCTGCCCTGCGCGGAGGAAGAGCGCCCAGTCTCCTTCTCCCTCACCACCGATGGAGTCGTAAGGAGTGACGTAAGGAGGCTGCGGCCGCTTCCGAACTTCTTCGGCGGTCAGCCCTGCTATCTCGCCAATGTGACGTTCGAGCAGGATCCGATCCATTTCGACTGGCGCACCCACCGCCGAAGCGATGATCTCCGCCGTCTCTTTGGCGCGTACAAGGGGGCTGGCAAGAATCAAATCGAATTTCATCTTTTCCGCTTTCCAGCGTGCTGCCAGCGCACGTGCCTGGGCGCGTCCCTTTTCGGTCAGCTCATAGTCCGATTGCCCCTGCCAGCGCGACTGGGCATTGCCAATCGACTCGCCATGACGCACGAATACAAAGTGATAGATAGGTTTCGCTTTTGAACTCACTTTTCTCTCTTCTTAAGCAGGTAGACCGGTCTCCGTTTGACTTCCTGGAAAATATAACCAACGTAGACGCCGATAAAACCCAGCAGAATCATAACCATACCCCCGATCACGAGCATTACAGACATCAGCGAGCTCCAGCCTGGCACCAGCTCCGAAGAGCGCCCCGTGAGCCAGAACGAAAGCACATAGAGGATTTGTCCTGCCGCGAGACAGAGCAGGATTCCGCCTGCTGTCATACCTAAATAGAGTGGGACGAGCGAAAAAGAAAAGATGGCATCCATCGCCAGGCGAAACATCTTGCCAAATGAGTATTTGGATTTACCTGCTACACGGCTCGTTTCATGGTACGGCAGGATCACGCTGCGATATCCCATCCAGGAAATCATGCCGCGCAAAAAGCGATGATATTCTGGCATTGCCTTCAGTGCTTCTACAGCCTGGCGGCTCAGCCCGCGAAAATCTGCCGCTCCCGGTTCCATGCGCGTTCCACTGATGGTATTGATCAACCTATAAAACCCTGATGAGGTGAGTTGTTTAAAGGAAAGACCTTGTCCTTCTTCGATACGCTGCGTCTGGACAATGTCATATCCCTGCTCGAATAGTCCAATCATCTGCGGAATCATCTCAGGCGGGTGCTGTCCATCCCCGTCCAGAGAAATTACAAAGTCTCCGTTCGAGGCGTCCAGTCCGGCTGTTAGCGCTGCCTGGTGGCCAAAGTTGCGTGCAAATTCCAGCACGATGATTCGTGGATCGCGTCCTGCCAGCGCTTGGAGAGAAGGTACAGTGCCGTCTTCAGAGCCGTCGTCCACGTAATAAACAGTGAATTTGTGGGGTAAGCAATCAATAGCTTTCGCAATACTGGCATACGTCTGTTCAACGACCCCCTCCTCGTTGTATACCGGGATTACGAGATCGATGTTGAGCTGACCTTCTTGAGACATTGGAGGAATTCTACCCTAAACGCAGGTCGGATTGCCAACACCTGCACTCGATTTGCTTAGCAAATCATTCTGGCGCAAGTGTCCGTCTTACGCAAATGTAGCGAGAAATAGCTAAAACGGAAATGTCTGGATTAAATCGATCACCTGCTCCTGCTCGGCGCTGGTTAGCGCATTATGAAATGGAAGACGGACTAGCTGATCGCTGACGCGTTCTGTGACTGGGCAATCGCCGCTTTTCCCGCCGAAACGTTGCCCCATATCAGAGAGGTGGAGCGGCAAATAGTGAAAGACGCTATATATTCCGCGTTCACGTAGATAGGTGATCAACTGCTGACGGAGCTCAAGAGTAGGCATCAGCAGATAAAACATATGATAGGACTGTTCGCAGTGCTCAGGGACGTACGGCAGTTGCACATCATGCGCCTGCGCCCAATCTTTGAGACCCGTGGAATACAGCTGCCATACCTGCTTGCGGTGCAGCTGAATTTTTTCGCGTTGTTCAAATTGAGCAAATAAGAACGCTGCCAGGATGTCGGACGGCAGATAGGACGAGCCAATATCCACCCATGTGTATTTATCCACCTGCCCGCGGAAGAAACGGGAACGATTTGTCCCCTTCTCGCGGATGATTTCGGCGCGTTCCATCAGGTCAGGATCATTGATGAGCAGCGCGCCACCCTCTCCGCTGGTAAAGTTTTTGGTCTCATGGAAGGATTGCGAAACCAAGGACCCGAATGTACCCAAATACTTTCCTTTATATTTTCCAAAGAGTCCATGGGCATTGTCTTCCGCTACGGGGATGCTGTAACGCCCGGCGATCTCCAGAATAGAATCCATCTCGCAGCCGACGCCGGCATAATGCACGGGAACGATCGCCTTTGTTTTAGGCGTGATCGCGGCTTCCAGTTTTGACTCATCCAGATTTAGAGTGTCGGGTCGAATATCGATAAAAACAGGTATGGCGCCGCGCAGTACAAACGCGTTCACCGTGGAAACGAACGTAAAATCCGGGAGGATGACTTCATCGCCGGGCTGGACGTTCAACAGGATTGCAGACATCTCCAGAGCATGGGTACAGGACGTCGTGAGTAAAGCTTTCGGCACACCAAGCTCTTTTTCCAAAAAGGCGTGACATTTTTTCGTAAACGGTCCATCGCCGGAAATATGCCCATTTTCAACAGCCTGTCTCATATATTCGAATTCATTCCCCACCAGGGCAGGACGATTGAAATCTACTTTGATTTCAGTCATGCACTAATCCTTGCGGATGAGAAGTGTGAAATCATAAAGACGGTAATCATGCAGGAGAGCAACATCTTTCGAGAAATTTCGTTTGCAGTAATCGAAAAGGAACAGGGGATCAGCATAGTACAAATCCGAGCGCATCTTATCGGCGTCGGAATATTTTGTGAGGAAGTTGCTCGAAAAGCCGTGCTGACTAAGCTGGTTGAACTCGTTTAGCACACCCAGCACGTATTCCGTCCAAGCCTCAGAGGGCTGTTCGGCACGAAAGTTAAAGATTCCACTCGCCACCACATAATCACATATGGGTAACTGTGACTTCTCCGTAAAAAACGTGCGGCGTGGCTTGTCCCGATGTGCCTGGCGGGCTGTTTCGATAGCGCTGTCGAGGATGTCATACCCGTAATAATCGGCATCAAAGCTCTTGGTTGCCAGATAATCCGCCAACGCACCATAGCCACAACCATAATCCAGGATAGAAAAGGAATTTGATTCGACCACTTTGAGCAGCTGCTCAAAACGTACATTCTGCGATGTCTCCGAATTCCAATCCGAGCCGCGCGGCGAGGCGCCATGTTCTTGAATTCGTTGATCGAAATATGATTTCACAGGATCCAGGTTGGGAACGTCAGGCATGACTTCCTTTAAGTATGTATTGAGGCGCTTCCGATCCTGTCATAAAAAGTAGATCCAAGACACTGACATAAGGATCAAACGGTGGATATAACTGTGGATATTCCGGGTAGTCGTATTGCATATATTCCAGTGTAATTCCGGCGTTCTCAAACTTCTCTCGTTCGATGTAATCCTGCGCGGATGGACCGCTAATATAATGGGTCGCGCCAACAGCCTGGAGAATTTGAATCAGCCTGTC
>DATFHE010000331.1:0-5257 GCA_035248745.1 Anaerolineales bacterium
TGCACGTTGAGTCTGTAAAACCTGTCGTCCGAGTCCTGATGATCGATGGTATTAAGTCGTTTGTAACGGGTCTATCGACTGCCACTACCGGACGCGTGTTGAGCGCGGAAGCGGTGCATGAATTTACGGAGCGCATTGTCAACCCGCGCCCGGTGAAAAGGGGAACAGCACCGGCAGGCATGCCAGTCCCTGCCTGGCAGGAAGAGAAGACCCAGCCTCCGCCAGGGCAGCAGGCTTCACGGGCGCGCACGATCTTTGACGCATCTGAAGAAGCAAAGCCGTTCAACCTCGCCGATTTTGATTTCGCAATGGTGGAGGAAGAGCCTGCCCTGGACTCATCGACCCTGCCAGAGGCGGATTTACCCTCTGCTGAATCTTCTGCATCTCAACCATCACGACGCAAACGAGTTCTTGGCATGACGCCTGGGCAATTGGCAACCGTCGCCGCGCTTTTCGTCCTCTTGCTTATCCTCCTCGCCATCTTTGCTTACCTTGTGCTTACCGCCTTCCCACTTTTGCCTTGAATCCTTTTTTATCCATCATCATCCCTGCCTATAATGAGGAGAATCGCCTGCCCAATACATTGGAGCAGGTGTTTCATTTCATCGAGAAGCAACCATTTGCTTGGGAGATCCTCGTTGTGGAAAACGGAAGTAGCGACCGGACGTTTGAAATTGCACAGAAATTTGCGGACGGGTTGGAGAATATGCGCGTCCTGCGCAGCAAGCAGCGCGGCAAGGGTCTTGCCATTCAACACGGGGTCATGGCTGCGGTAGGCGAGTATGTTTTTATGTGCGATGCCGATTTGTCCATGCCAGTCGATGAGATCAGCAAATTCATTCCTCCACAATCGGAGAATGTCGATATTGCCATTGCTTCACGCGAAGCGCCCGGCTCCATTCGCTATAATGAACCCTACTACCGTCACTTCACGGGAAGAGTCTTCAATACATTGATCCGTCTGTTGATCCTGCCCGGGCTGCAGGACACGCAATGTGGCTTCAAATGTATTCGAGCGCAGGTTGCTCGGAATATTTTTCCCTACCAGACTCTGACGGGCTGGGCATTTGATGTCGAACTCCTGTATATTGCCCGTCTCCACGGGTACCGGATCGTCGAGATTCCAATTGACTGGTATTTCAACGCAGACAGCAAAATAAGTGTCTTTCGAGACTCTCAGCGTATGTTCCTGGACCTGATTCGGATTCGGAGCAATGCACGCCGCGGGTTGTATGATCCAAAACCCTGACCTCACACACGAAACAAATCTCTGGCCCTATTACAGATACATTGCCGGGTTGGATGAAGCCGGTCGCGGCGCGCTCGCAGGACCTGTAGCTGTAGGTGCAGTGATCCTGCCAAAGGGCAAAGCGCCTCTTTTACGAGGGTTGGCTGGGCTGCGCGATTCCAAGCAGATGACTCCTCTCGAACGTGAGGCGCTGGCGCCGCGCATCAAAGGCATTGCGCTGACGTGGAGCGTGGGCTTCGCCTCTGCCGAGGAAATTGACGCCCAGGGCATTGTCCCGGCGACGCGCCTGGCTGCCTTGCGGGCATTGAGCGGCTTGTCCATTGTCCCGCAGTATCTGCTCACAGATTTCCGGCTCGAGCTTCCCGAACTGGATATTCCACAGACCGCATTGGTGAAAGGGGACGTGCTTTGCCTGAGCATTGCCGCCGCGTCCGTACTGGCAAAGACCGCCCGCGATCAATTAATGTGTGAATTGGATTCGTCCTATCAAGGCTACGGGCTGGGGAAACACAAAGGCTATGGCACACCGTTCCATCGGTCTGCAATGAAGAGGCTGGGGATTTCTAATATTCATCGCAGATCATTTCAGGTTCGGTGAGTGCCAGCGGTAGACAGGTAAACATGCATACGTGTCTGCCTGTCTACATGTTTACAACTTTCTCCGCCGTAAAAAGAATTTCGTGAGCTCTTCGGCAATGGCGGGAATCAATGCCAGCCCCACCACGATCCCCCACTCGCGTCCATTCAGGAAGTGCGTATTGAAGATTGGCTGCAGGAACGGGACACTGCACACCAGCAGGAGCAGCACAATCGACAGACCAACAGCATACTGCATGTAGCGATTCGAGAACACGCCAATCTGGAACAGCGAAGCCCGTTCCGAACGGACAGTATAGGCACGGAACAGCTCGCACAACGAAAGCGTGACGAATGCCATCGTTTCCGCGGTCTGCACGTCGATGCCGCGCCAGTCGTGCTGGATCAGATATACAATTGGGTTTCCAATGACATGCGCGCCCGCCTCCAGATGCCAGATCAGGCCGAGCCCAAAGGCAGTCAGCACGGCGGCGGTCTGTGCGATGGTTTGCACCCCCAACCCCAGCATCATACCGCGGTTGACAATTGGCTCCGACTTGGCGCGCGGTTTCTGGTCCATAATGTCGGGGTCGCCTTTTTCCACCGCCAGAGCGAGAGCCGGCGCACCATCGGTAATCAGGTTTAGCCACAGTAGCTGGATGGCGGTCAGCGGCGCGGGGAGACCTGCCAGCGTCGCCAGGAAGATAATCATGATCTCCGCTACATTGGAGGACAACAGGAAGAACACGAACTTGCGGATATTGCTGTAAATAATGCGGCCCTGCTCCACCGCCGCGACAATGCTGGCATAGTTGTCATTGGTTAAGACCATATCCGCCGTTTCTTTGGCAACGTCGGTGCCTGTAATGCCCATCGCCACACCGATATCGGCGCGCTTGATGGCGGGCGCATCGTTCACACCGTCACCGGTCATCGCGACGACTTCCTCGTTCGCCTGGAGCGCATTCACGATACGCATCTTGTGTTCGGGCGAAACGCGGGCGAAGACAGCCGTATCTTCAATCCTCTCCCGGAGTTCTTCATCATTCATTGCATCCAGCTGCGCGCCTGTCATCACATCCCTGCCGTGTTGCAGCAAGCCAATCGTTTCTGCAATTGCTCGCGCCGTATTGGGGTAATCCCCTGTAATCATAACCGTCCGAATGCCGGCTTCACGCGCCCGTTCCAGGGCGGGTCGCACTTCGACACGGGCCGGGTCGATCATTCCCACAAGACCCACAAAAACCAGGTCCTTTTCGAGATCTTCGAGCTTCACCTGCTCAGGGTTATCCGGGACATCTTCGGTCACCCGGTATGCCAGACCCAGCACGCGCAGTGCCTCTTTTGTCATTTCATCGTTGGCGGTGAGAATTCGATCGCGGGTTTCGTCGTCTAACTGTCTGGTGCGGTTGTTCATCTCCAAATATCGTGTACAGAGTCCCAGGATCACATCCGGCGCGCCTTTGACTGCAATTACATCCCAATTTTTATTATTCTCATCTGTAAACGGAGAAGGGTCCTCGGCTTTCGGCGCGGCAACGTCGTGAATCGTGATCATACGCTTGCGCTCCGAGTCGAACGGCACTTCGTTTTCACGTGGATACGCTTCCTTGATGTTCACGTGCACCGCGCCAGCTTTTGCCGCAGCCACAAGCAGGGCGCCTTCCGTGGGGTCGCCAACGATACGGTAGGTTTTTTGCGAGTCTTCCTCACCAGTGGTCTCAATGGAGGAGTCGTTATTCAAAACTCCCAGCCAGAGTGCTGTGAGAGCAGCCGGATGCCTGGAAATGTCAACCTTTTGGTCGTCAACTAGAAAATCACCGTTCGGCACATAGCCTGTTCCTGTCACACCGACAAACTGACCATCCACCCAGAGGCGCGTGACCGTCATTTCATTTTGCGTCAGCGTTCCGGTTTTATCAGAGCAGATGATAGTAGCGGAACCAAGTGTCTCCACGGAAGACAGCTTTCGAATGAGGGCGTGGCGCTTAATCATCTCGCGCATGCCCAGGGCGAGGGAGATCGTTACGACCGCCGGAAGACCTTCCGGCACTGCCGCGATCGCCAGGCTGATTGCAATAATGAATACATCCGTAATCTCAACCGCAAATTCCCGCATATAGCCAAGCGGACTTGTGAAAAGCTCATTGACGTTGGTGGAATTGATGATAGCGACAATAAACACGACCGCCACGAGAAAGAGCGACGCTATGCTCAATGATTTGCCGAGCTGGTCCAGCCTGCGCTGAAGCGGCGTCTCTTCGGCTTCCACGCTTTGAAGCATGGTAGCAATGAGACCAAGCTGGGTGCGCATTCCGGTGTTCGTAACAACACCGCGTCCTCGCCCATACGAGACAACCGTCCCCATAAAAGCTGTGTTCTTACGGTCTCCCAGCGGGACGTTTTTATCCAGGACTGTAGCGGCGTTCTTTTGCACAGCGAGCGATTCGCCTGTGAGCGAAGCCTCTTCGATGCGAAGGTTCACGGCTTCCAGCAGGCGGATATCCGCCGGGATGAAGTTGCCTGCTTCCAGAAATACAAGATCGCCTGGCACGAGCTCATGGGCTGGGACAGACACCCGGCGCCCATCGCGCATGACGTGTGCATCTGGCGCAGCAAGTTTCTTGAGGGCTGCCAGTGCTTCCTCCGCCCGGCGCTCCTGCACAATCCCCAGCACAGCATTCAACACCACGATCGCCATAATGGCCGCGGCTTCCACGTAATCACCCAGCAAAGCCGAGATCACGGAAGCGATAATTAACAGGATCACGACAAAGCTATTCAACTGCTCCCACAACGTCTGCCAGAACGTAGGGCGCGGCGCTTCTCTCAGTTGATTGAGTCCGTAATACCCCAGACGCTGTTTTGCTTCGTTGGAAGTCAAGCCATTCCCCTGGACTTGAAGATGTTCCAGCACTTTCTGCGCATCCCAGGCATGCCACTCATGTTCGTTCTGCACACCCTGTGGGGTTTCAGCGTTCCGTTTTTTTTCAAGAGTCATGCAAATATCTCCGATGAGGAAGTACCTTGCAATAAAAAACCACCACATCTCGTGGTGGTCTCGCCAACGCTTTTCAGCGCATGGATCACCGATGACTCCCAATGTGAGCCAATGGTTTGACGATGATCCATCCCGTGGGGAACAGGCGGCTACTCCCCATCCAAAATCAGTTTACTCCAAATCAAGTGACTGTCAAGTGAGTGAGGAACAGGATGGGTCAAATTCCTTCCGGCTCTGTTTCCGAGGAGGATTTGAAGACACTCAGAAATACGCGAAAAAGACCACGTATAGGCGCAAAAATCCAATTCACAAACTCAGTGATGATACCAAACCCCTGCGCCATCCAGACCAGGGCAAAGCGGAACTTCTGCAGAAATGGGCTGTGAGCATACGCGAGCGCCAGCAGAATTGTGCAGGCGGAGATCCCAAAA
>DATFHE010000332.1:0-3207 GCA_035248745.1 Anaerolineales bacterium
GATCACAGGTCTGCTGACGATTGATAGTCTGCTCAACGGCAGAGTGGATATTTTTGTGGACGCATGGCGGCATCTTGCCATGCCGATCTTTACCCTCAGTTTGTATCACTGGGCGACACTGGGCCGGATCACGCGTGCCAGTATGATCAACGAGCGCAGCAAGGAATATGTCCTTTCGGCGCGGGCGCGTGGGCTCCCAGAGCGGCGTGTTGTCTGGCGTCATGCCTTCCGCAATATGCTTTCGCCGGCGCTAACGAGTATCGCGCTCTCCGCTACGTCGATCGTAACCGGCGTTTTTGTGGCGGAGATTATTTTTGATTTCAACGGTGTCTCAGATGTCATCCTCAGCGCGATGGAGGGCATCCCCGATGCTGCGGCCGCGCTTGGGTTTGCAGTCTACAGCGTAATCATGGTCTTAGTCCTGATGTTCGTGTTGGATGTCCTGCAAGCCGCGCTCGATCCGCGGGTGCGTGAGGGGGTGTTAAAGTCATGAGGGTGCTTAGGCGCTTTTTCTCACGCTGGCAAAACTGGATCAGCATTCTGCTGATCCTCACTTATGTTTGCATTGCAGTCGCCGCGCCGTATCTTTCGCCAGATGACCCCAAGAATCCGGGTCCTTTCATGCAGGTAGGCAGACGTACGCAAGGCGTACCGCAGCCTCCCGGCGAAACAGCTCTCCTGGGGATGTTTCCGTTTGGGGTTGATGTGTACCATGCGCTCGTCTGGGGGGCACGCGATGCCCTGCTGTTCGGACTCATCGTGACGATCAGTATCGCATTGTTTGGTATCTTGTACGGGGCAGTCGCCGGGTTCGCAGCAAACAGATTTGGCACTTTCCTGATTCGGCTGTCTGACGTATTCCTGGCATTCCCTCCCATTGCGGGATTGGTCTTTTTTCAGCAGATGTTTCTGACAACCCTCGGCTTCATGGGCGAGCTGGGATTTTACTCACCTTTCTTCCGGCAGACCATCGACGCTCAGGATCCGCGCCCGCTTATCGTATCCCTTCTCGAACGGGTCAACCCGCTGATGTTGAGTCTGATCATTTTTTCTTGGATGCCGTACGCCAGACTTGTCCATTCCATTGTGCTTACGTTAACACGGACCGAGTTCGTGCAGGCCGCCCGTGCTCTTGGCGGAAGTCCGTTTTGGATCATCCGTAAACACATCCTGCGGAACTCCCTGGGTCCTGCCATTGTTCTGGCCGCGCGGGATGTGGGCGGCGTAGTTCTTTTGCAGGCAACCCTAACGTTCATCCAGATTGGAGGAGATTCGGTATGGGGAGCCATGCTCTCTCTGGGACGGAACTGGGTGATCGGGCCGAGAGGCAGCCTTCTGCAATATTGGTGGGTGTATCTGCCTGCAACCCTGGCAGTGATGATATTCGGTATTACCTGGAATATGTTCGGTGATGGTCTCCATGATGCTCTGGAACCCACCTCGCAGCGCGGGTTTGGCAGAAAGCCATTTTGGAACAAGTGGAGACGAAAGAGCGATACAGAAATTTCTGTTGTCGAAGAACCGATAGTACCCGTTGCTGTACCAGCTTATTCAGTACAGAGGGAACCTGTCAAGAATTCAGAGCCTTTGGCAAAACCAGCCTCGCCGAATGGCCTGGACCTAATTCTGGCAGCCGCCAGAGAGGACCTCTTGCGCGGTGATATGCCTCGCGCCCTGCACGCGTATACACATTTGATCCGGCGTGGCATGTTGATCGAGGAGGTCCTTCCTGATCTTACGCGTTTGGTTAAAAACCATCCGCACGATCCCCAAGTCTGGCAGACGCTGGGAGATGCACTTGCGAGCGCAGGTCACACGGAACACGCGAGTCAATCCTATGAACAAGCTCGCAAGCTGAGACAATGAGTCATGGATAGCCAAAATCTTGCCGAACGTTTGAAGGGCTCTCTGGAGGAAGACCGATTCCGGCTCCTTCAGCTTGTTGTGGACGAGGCGACAGAACGCGATCTACCTCTTTACATCGTCGGCGGCTCAGTGCGAGACCTCCTGCTGAATCGCCCATTAAATGACTTTGATCTCACCGTGGAGGGGGATGCGATCCCCCTGGCACGGGCGCTTGCCCGCAAGCACGGCGGTGGTGTGACGGCGCATGTTAAGTTCGGCACTGCAAAATGGTTCCTCCCCAAAGATTTGACCCCTGATACCAAACCACGCGACACCTTCGATTTGATTTCTGCCCGCTCAGAAACGTATATGCATCCTGGCGCGCTGCCCAATGTTTCATCAGGCACAATTGAGGAGGACCTGCGCCGCCGCGACTTCACGATCAATGCCATGGCGATCCGTCTGGATGGCGCTCACTTCGGTGAACTACGCGACTCTCTCAATGGCAGGGACGATTTGCAAAATGGCTTGATTCGCGTCCTGCACTCGAATTCCTTCATTGACGATCCTACGCGCATGTATCGCGCCGTCCGTTATGAGGTTCGTTACGGATTTCACCTCGCAGAGGATACGCTGGCTCTCATTCCGGAAGCGTGTGGCTTTGTAGAGAAGCTCTCTCCGCAGCGAATCCGCCACGAACTCGATTTGATATTGGATGAGCCAAATGCAGTCGCGATGCTGAGACGGCTGGATGAACTGGATTTACTGACTTGCATCCATCCTGCGCTTGAAAACTTCAATCGATCCAATCTCGCCACGGTGAATCTGGAGAATCCTGTTTTGCAAACCCGGAATTCCCGCTGGCTCTTGTGGCTGATGCATCTCACGGACCAGGAGATCGAATTTATTAACGACCGCCTGCACTTCAAGTCCGACCTGTTGAAGATGCTGCGTTCTGCCGCACTGCTCGAGACGGACCTGCCCGCGTTGATTGGATTAAAGCCCAGCCAGATCGTAGAATTTTTGGAAAGTTACTCGATCAAGACTCTTGAGGTGTTTTCGATTGCAGTGCAGGATGAGGAGCAAAAGGACATCTTAAACAAGTATCTTTCCGAGTGGTGGGGAATCAAGCCCAAGACGACGGGTCATGACCTGAAAAAACGCGACATTCCACCCGGACCGAAATACAATGAGGTCCTCCGCCGCCTGCGCGCCGCCTGGCTGGATGGGGAAGTAAAAACGGAAGAAGATGAACAAACTTTGCTTTCAGAGCTGATCCAGTAGGAGCATACAATGAATTCTAATCAGCATAAAGGTCCCCAATTCATTCGTTACTTTCAACCAGTAATCAATGCCTTAGTT
>DATFHE010000333.1:0-4236 GCA_035248745.1 Anaerolineales bacterium
GCTTCGGGCCCGGGCAGCACCTGGTACACAGAGAGCACGCGATTGAACCTCTCTGCACTAATCCATCTTTCTTCCTCCACCAATTCCTGGCGAAGCAAAGCAATCTGTGCGACGGGTCCGCCCCAGGCAAGGAAGCCAAACCTCAAAAAGCGAAAAAAGATCTCAGCAAGAGATTGGTGTGGAATGTTGAATTGTGGTTCTGCGGATGTGAGTTGCAAGGAAATACCCTACCTGCTCAATATTTGACGAATATGCTCGACGATGACATCGCGAGCCGTTTCATAGTTTTCACTGACAGGTGGTACATCTTCCCAGCGTTCGCCTCGTGTCTGTTGAGAATATTCAGCCGGGAGGTCACAAAAGGTTATCAGGCGTTGCGCCGATTGTAATTCTGTTACCGTTAACTTTTGTGGCACCGCCTCGGTGGGAGTCAGACCTTCTTCAGACAGACCTTTGACCGCTTGCGGCGAAAGCTCTTCGTCTGGGTAAGTCCCGCGCGCCACGGCATGCATGTCCAATCCCATTTGAGAAGCAAGCCGGTTGAAGTGAGTTGCTGCGATCACGCTCTTTGCAGCGCCGTGTTCGCAAACAAAGATAACTTTTGATTCATGATTCATCTTGACCTCTATCGAGTTTGATCTCTTGATGCGAAAGGAATGATTTCAATTGCTGGACGATGAATATACAGCGCCGCGCCGATCATTGCCATACTCATATATAACAAAAATGGCGGCGCAAGGATAACACCAGAAACGAATCCGGCAAATAGTGCATAGACGTGAGTAAGCATGGGAACCCAGAAAACTAACCAAGGAATAGCTGTCTGGTAAAAGCGCGGGCGCAAGGCAAAAACGATTATGAATGCCACGATCAAGGTGAATACCACTGTGGGCGTGCGTACTGAGCTCGGGAGGATAAAGACGATAAACGCATTTGTCCCCAATACACCTGCCAGCCCAACGATCAACGCTGAGAGAGGGGCAAGCCAGGTTTTCATCCAGTCGGTGCGGCGGGCGAAGAGACGGTAACCGAATGAGAAGGAGAAAACGACCCAGAACCACGCCCAGAAATTTGGGTAAGGCACACCAAAATAATGGAAATCCAGACCCCGCCCCCAATCCCAGAAGCCGAGGCGGATTGCGATCGCATCGAGCGCAAGGTCGATATTCAGGGCGAGAAGACCGTCCAGAATTGGGCGCGTCCAGTAGGGAAGGCTGCTCGCCTCCGAAAACTCCATCACGCTGTAGAGGATGCAGCTCCATGCCACGCCGATGCACAACGGCACGTCCAGAACCATGATTAAGAATCGACCGTATTCATACGCGTCAAGTTGACGGATAGTGGCAAGTTCGAGCGTGACCCCGAAAATGATTCCTGCCAAAAGCCTGAGCAGGTTTGCCATGCCTCCCTTCCACGCATGGCGTAAGCAGAGCGCTAACTGAACATAGATAATGATTTCAAATAGGACGAAGTAGGGGTTAGGTATGGTGTAGTTCCTTTACTTAAGTGAACTGGTGTCATAGTTGTGCTTCTCAAGATATTCCACTATTGTCTGATGAACTTTTTCTTCAGACGGCAGGATGTCTTCGGCGCATTTGGCAGTGTGCCCGTTGATCGTCCCGGTGTGCCAGGTATCTTCTCGTATATTCAACACGTACCATTTTTGGCAGATAATCACCTGAATACTTTGAATTTGATAAAAAGGAGGTGCGATCCTGTTCGGCGAGCCGGAGGTCGTACTCATAATTTTCCGATCTGCGTCTGGCTCGCCGTTCAACAAGGATGCGCCGGTCATCCATTTCGGGCGAGAGATGCCAAGATAGTCCAGCAATGTGACCGGAATATCTATATTCTGAACATTATCTTTGCGCGTGCCGGAATTTGCATTTTCAGGGAAGTGGATGAGGATCGGAATCCGTTCGTGGATGGCATACCTAAATCCGTGATCTGTGTAAACTACAAGGATCGTGTGGTCCAGCTGTCCGGTTTTAGCAAGATGCTCATATATCCTTTTCACATAACCGTCAAAACTAAGAAGTGCATCCTGGTAGCGGCGTTCATCCCATTCCTTATCAGCACTCACCTCGCTGGAGAAGACCTCTTTCTGGAACGAGAAATGCGGACCGTGTGTATCCATCAGGTGGGCAAAGACGAAGAGTGGCCTATCGGCGTGGGTGAGCAGATCGATGATTTGTTCCACGCGCTGCTCGTCAGATGTGAAAGCCGCAGGCGTCTCGACCCTCGCAGGCGGGAGTTGCCTATCCCTGATAAAGAAGATATGAAGAAGTCGTTCTCTGGATCTTTCTACGATCGTTTGTATAAAAGGTGTGGAGAGTGAGTTGCTGAAAAAGGCGCTGAATGCGTTTGAAGCGGGTTCAATCATGGTTTGGTTATTAACGACACCGAAGCCCTCGAGTAGATTGATTTTTCGAGCATCCACGTAGTCTCGAGTGCCAATCTCTATGGTCTTATAACCGTGTTGTCTTAAGATGCCTGGTAAATGCTCCAGGGAGTCCCTTTCGGAGAGGATATCTGAATAACGGTACACGTTGGTTTCTATCGTTTCTTTTCCGGTAAGCACCGTTGTCGTGGAACCGGTTGTGCTTCCAGCATTGGGAAAAGCGTTTTCAGCGACCAATGACTGCCGTGCTAGATCAGCTAGAAAAGGTGTGGTCTTGCGGTTTGAATCGTATACAGTCAGATAGCGTGCGCTCAGTCCATCACTGCCAAGAATAATGATGTTCGGATAGCGGGCGAGCCTGGTCGCGAGGATAGCTGTCATCGAAACGCTCAGCAGGATAAGCGCCAGGTAGAAAGCAAATTTTCGGCGCGCCCAACCCGCCCGCTTTGTTGCAAGGAGCATGAGCCAGAAGAAAAACAAAAATCCGAGCGCGTAGATTCCTCGCAGAAATCCTTTCGAAGAAAGAATGCCAACTTCGAATTCTGCGTTCATGAAGTTGTCAAACAAGATTAGTGCGGTGATGGAGAAGAGTAGTGCCGGGACAGTGGCTCCGAACATGAGCAGCTGCGATCGCCGGTTTGAATTGCGGACGACTACAATAGGAAGCGATAGGATAGCCAGGAGTGCGATGGAAATTACAGTAAAGGTCCCAGCGGTGACAAACAGGATCTTGACTGAGTCGATTAATGCCAGGATGGACAGAGGGGATGGTCTGGTCATGAAGAACAGCCATTCGATGGCGGCATAGAGACATGCGCTGAGGACTGTCAGACTGAACAGGGCGCGCCCATTCGGTGGGTTGTAAGTCTTTCGGGGGATTCGAGCATTCCGCATGCCCGGTATTTTACATTAACTGTAGACTTCCACAGCTTGGCTGGATGGAGTTTATATTACATCCCCAGCCATTTCGCTGCCTGCGGCGCGAGGCTGCTCGCAGGTCCCTGGCGGGCAGTACAGCGCGGCAAGGATCCCAGGAACAGCCGTCCGTATTGTTTGGTCAGCACGCGGCGATCTAAAATGGCAACCACGCCTCGGTCGGATGCAGTACGGATCAGGCGCCCGAATCCCTGGCGGAACTTCAGGATGGCTTCGGGCAGATAGTATTGCTGGAACGAATCTTCGTAAATTTCAGAGCGTGCCGCGATCAATGGATCCGTCGGCACATCGAAGGGAAGTTTTGTCAGCACCACGATTGATAACGAATCGCCGGGGACATCCACGCCTTCCCAGAAGGAACGCGTCCCAAGCAGCACAGCGCGGTCCGTCGCTTTGAAAGACTCCAGCAGCGCATTTGGGGAAGCGCCGTCTCCCTGTTCATAAACATAAATATCTTCGCGCGCCAGCGGACCTGTAATACTCTGCGCGGTCTTCTTCAGTGCGGCGTAAGAGGTAAACAATACAAGCATTCGCCCGCCTGTGGCTTTGGCGGTCGCGATGAGGGTACGGTCCAGGGACTGCTGATAGCCATTAACGTTCGGCTCGGGAATATCATTCGCAATGTAGAGCAGCGCCGCGCTTTCGTAGTCATAGGGCGAGCCAAGCTGCATCTCATCGGCTTCATCGGCGCCAAGGGTGTTGCGCAGGTATTGGAATTCGCCGTGCGTAGTCAAGGTAGCGGAGGTGAGTATCACAGAGCGCTTTTCATGCCATAAATATTTTTCGACGAGGGAGGCGACGCTGAGCGGCGCGGCATTCAACGAAAGCCGATTGTTGTTCGGCTGGACTTCGATCCAATACACCATGCCCTGGTTCGGCTTGCTGATCATGCCGCTGAT
>DATFHE010000334.1:0-6179 GCA_035248745.1 Anaerolineales bacterium
CTGCTTGCAGGTTTGTTTCTGGGCATTGGCTTACATGGATACAGCCCGATGCGGATTATGCCTTTTGTAGTCGTTGCCGCATTCGTCTTGTATTGGCTGCATCTGCGGCGGTCTGATGGCGCGTCGAGGGAACTCCCGATCCTGCTGATGATGCTGGCGCTGGTGTCGGCGTTTGTCTTCCTGCCACTCCTTCGTTACTGGGTGGATGACCCAGCCGTATTTGGCTTTCGTGCATTTACACGCCTCGGCAGTGTCGAACAACCACTGCCCGGGCCTGCCTATCAGATCTTCTTCTCCAACCTATGGAACGCCCTTCGGATGTTCAATTACGATGATGGCGAGATCTGGGTTCATTCGGTTCCGCACCGACCGGCGTTGGACATTGTCACTGCGGCGTTATTCCTGGTGGGAGTTGTCCTTGTGCTTGTGCGCTACATCCGCCAACGGCACTGGCTGGACTTATTCCTGCTTGTGTCGATTCCATTGTTATTAATGCCATCGATCCTTTCGCTGGCATTCCCGGGTGAGAACCCGGCATTGAACCGCGCCGGCGCAGCCTATATTCCTGCCTTTATTATCGCGGCAATGGCGCTCGATGGTCTGCTCAACAGCTTTGGACGCGGTGGGATAAGAAGCCTCACGATAGGGGTTCTTGCCGGTGTTGTGTTCCTTGCTTCTGCATTTCAAAACTACGACCTGGTCTTCAATCAGTATTACACTTCCTTCCGCGTTGGTTCATGGAACAGCTCAGACATGGGCAAGGTTGTGCAGGAGTTCGAACAGATCTATGGGACAACGGACACCGTCTGGATCGTCCCCTTCGAACACTGGGTCGATACCCGTTTGCCAGCCGTCTGGGCGGGGATTCCCAACCGGGATATGGCAATGTGGCGCGAAAATCTTTCTACCACGGTAGAATTTCCCGGTCCGAAGCTGTTTATGGTGAAAGCGGACCCGGAGCGACCCGAAGCGAACGATCAGGAAACGCTGAACGTTTTGGAGACGCTCTACCCAAACGGGTATGTACGCCTGTTTGACTCGGATGTGCCGGGTCATGATTTTTGGATTTATTCAGTGCCGAGTCAATAATAACGGCGCATACGTTTGGCGGGCTGAGTGCTCGTCCTGGATCGAAAGAGCAATTATCAAGCTATGAATCATCGCGAAAAACATCCCTGGATTTATGATCTTCTCTTCCTGCTGGTATTTCTGCTAGCCGGTTACTTGCGTTTGACGGGTGCAAATTGGGGCGAAAATGGCGGGCAGCACCCCGATGAAAATCACTTTAGTGGTGTCCTCGAAAGCCTGCGCGCGCAGGAATGCGCTGATCCGGGCATCTCGGTGGATGCGTGTCCCCCGGAGCAACGGCGCTGGATCAGCATTGGGGATTATTTCAGTACTGCCACCTCACCGCTCAATCCCTACAATCGCGGCTTCACATTTTATGTATACGGCAACCTGCCGATGACGATCATCCGCATTGCGGCAGATGCCACCGATCAAACAGACCTACGATTGTTCGGTCGCCAGTTTTCAGGGTTTGCAGATCTATTCGCCGTTTTCTTCCTTTACCTTGTGGTCTCGCGTTTGTACGGTCGGCGCGTGGGACTCCTGGCTTCGGTATTCTCTGCATTAACTGTAATGCAGATCCAGCAGTCGCATTTCTTCACCGTGGACCTGTTTGCCAATGCGTTCGCGTTTTTCGCGTTGTGGTTTGCTGTGGCAATTTTGGAGCATAAAGAGCAGAGACTGGAGACTAGAGAGCAGAGAGTAGATGCTGAAGAACAGTGGATAGAAGATGACTCATACGGGGTCTCGGAGAGTCATCAAGACGTTCAACAAAACTACCTTAAAAACCCACGATCTTTTCTTACACACCCACTCTTCCTTCTTAGCGTCGGTTTTGGTTTTGCGCTTGGCATGGCGATGGCATCCAAGATCAACATCGCCCCTCTGGCGATTGTCCTTCCTACTGCTTTGATCCTTCGTTATTTCGTTCAGAATAGGGAACGCCATTTCTCCCTTGCCGATCATTGGAAACTGAACACAGGTTACTGGACGTTGGTTATCCTCTGCCTCCTCGCAGGCGGCCTGGCAACTCTGATTTCCTTCCGTATTTTCCAGCCCTATGCCTTCTCCGGAGTCGGGCTCAACCCACAATGGACGTCTAATATCCGGGAACAGCGCGTCCAGGCGGAAGGCGATGCCGATCTTCCCTGGAATCTCCAATGGGCGCGGCGTTCACACCTCTTTTCCTTTACAAACCTCACTACCTGGGGATTAGGGTTGCCCCTTGGTATCCTCGCCTGGGCAGGGTTCCTGTACATGGGTTGGCGTATCCTCAAAGGGGAATGGCGGCACGCGCTCTTGTGGGGCTGGACAGCCATCTATTTCCTCTGGCAGTCACTTCAGTTCAACCCGACGATGCGTTACCAGCTGCCGATCTATCCGTTGCTGGCGATGATGGCAGCGTGGTTTGTTTTCGAGCTGGCAGGAATTAACATTTCAACGCCGAAAGAGACTTCGGCGAGCGCATCGAAGCGTTCAAGCCTTCGAACGGTCGTCGCAAGTCTTCTCGGAGTCACCGTCCTTGTGCTGACGGCGATCTGGGCGTTTGCTTTTCATAGTATCTACATTCGAGACGAGCCGCGCATTGCTGCTTCTCGCTGGATCTTCCAGAATATTCCGGGACCGATCAACCTGCAAATCGAAACGAATAAGAATGGGATCTACAACCAACCATTACCCTTTCCAAACGGCGTGGATATCCAGTCAGGCACACCTTATGAGGCGTCCTTTACAGCGCAACAGGACGGTCAACTCAGGGAAATTCAGCTGGCGCATGCGACGTCCTTTCCCCGGCAGGAATCGGAGCAGTTGTATTTAACGGTCTGGCAAAACCCCGCAGACCCGGAACCTCTTGCTTTCACATTTACATCGGTGCCAGCGCAGTACACATCCACTGGTTTGCAACAGGCTGCAAACTTTGATCTGCCGCCTGCCCTGATAGCAAATCAAATATATTATCTCCAGTTTGAAATCACTGCCGCGGAAGCCAGAGCGAACGTCTGTGGCACGATACACATTTTTACCCAGACGGTTGACCAGGTCGTCGAACAGACAGTTGATGCCTCAGCCCCGTGTGATGTAAGCGGCGATAGTCCATATAGGGTGCCGTTTATTCCACAGGCGGATGGAACATTGGATCAAGTGGTACTGGAACATGTTTCAAATCTTGAGGCAAACACACCAGCAGAAGTCCAAACTCTACGTCTGTTTGTTTCAGAGGAGCCAAATGCCACGCCGGAGCAAGCTGTTGCACAGGCTTCTATTACACAGAAGTTTGTATCCGCAAATGATCCGCGTGGTGATTCCTACACTCTCACTCTCGATCATCCCGTCGAAGTGAAAGAGGGAACTCAATATCATCTTCGCCTTGAACTCGATACAGGGATGCTGTCCTTCTCCGGCGCGACGGTTGCCAACGAAACTGATTACGATTATCCCCTCCCCTTGCGCGTCGACAGTTATGATGCATTCGGCGGCATCTACCGCGGCGACTTGAATTTGCAAGTCTACTGGGATGACAACGCGGAGAAGCTCAACAGGTTCATCACGACCCTCAATGACACCGACTATATCCTGATCCCCACCAATCATCAGTACGGGCAGATCACGCGACTGCCTGAACGCTACCCGCTGACGACCTTGTATTATCGCGAGCTCCTCGGCTGCCCGGACGATAAGGAAATCATTTGGTGCTACCGTGTTGCCCAGCCCGGCGATTTTGAGGATCAGCTTGGGTTTGACCTTGTGGCTGTCTTCGAAACGTATCCGAAATTCGGGTCGATTGTGATCAACGATCAGGCGGCGGAAGAGGCATTCACGTTTTACGATCATCCGAAGGTGATGATCTTCAAAAAGAACAAGAGCTTTGACATTGCCAAAGTGCAGTCGACCCTCGGCAGTGTGGATCTGACAAAAGTCATTCATCTCACCCCTCGTCAGTTCGACGAATTTTCTACGTTGGAGCTTCCTGTCGAACAATTGAGGCAACAGCGCGCCGGCGGCACATGGTCTGATTTGTTTGACTACGATTGGATTCAGAATCGTTATCCCTGGGTGGGGTTGGTCATCTGGTATCTTTTTATATTTTTACTGGGTCTGGCTATCTATCCGCTGACGCGGCTGGCAATGCCCGGGCTGGCAGATAAAGGGTATCCGCTCAGCCGTGCGCTGGGCTTGGTCTTGTTTGGATATCTGGCGTGGGCCGGTGGCTCGGTCGGCATTCCCTACACGCGTCTCACGATTGCCACCATCTTCGTCTTGATCGTTCTCGCGGGCGTGCTGCTGGCGTATTACCAGCGCGACGAACTGCGCCAGGAATGGCAGACCCGCCGCCGGTACTTCCTGATGATCGAAAGTCTTTTTCTTGCTTTCTTTGTCATGGATTTGATCATCCGCATTGGCAACCCGGAGCTGTGGCATCCCGCTAAAGGCGGCGAGCGCCCGATGGACTTCTCCTACTTCAATGCGGTTCTCAAGAGTACCGTTTTCCCGCCTTACGATCCGTGGTTCGCAGGCGGTTACATTAATTATTACTACTACGGGTTTGTGCTGGTGGGTACTCCTGTCAAACTGCTGGGGATCGTCCCCTCGATTGCTTATAACTTCCTCTTGCCAACGTTGTTTGCGATCGTCGGCGTTTGCGCCTTCTCTATCGGTTGGAATCTGGTCGAAAGCGATGCTCTGAGCCAGTCGAAGGATCAAAAGTCAAACGTCAATCCGGAGCGAGTTTCGACATTTCGCCTCGGACCTATCGCTGGTCTTGCTGCTTCGGCGCTGACCCTTTTACTCGGAAATTTGGGCACCGTCCAGACGGTCTATCACAAATTGCAGGAACTGGGCGCGCAGGGCGCTTTCAGTTGGGAACCGACGCTCTCGATCTTCCAGCGCTGGTCGTGGGCCTTGCAGGGCTTTCTCATGACGCTCAAAGGCGCTGGGCTGCCCATAGGACCCGGAGACTGGTACTGGAACCCAAGCCGTGTCGTCCCTCCGTTGGGCGGCAATGAAATTACAGAGTTCCCGCTGTTCACATTCATTTACAGCGACCTGCATGCCCACATGATCGCCATTCCGCTGGCGTTGCTGGCGGTGAGCTGGGCACTTGCCATGGTGCTGAATCGTGCCCGGTGGCAGAACCCGCTTTCGGCCGTGCTGGGGCTCGTCGTGGGCGGGCTGATCATCGGTGTGTTCTATCCCGCCAACCTGTCTGACACCTATACGTATTTGCTGATCGGCATCATTGCTATTGGATATGTGGTCTTTCGCTACGCACCGACTTCTTCCTTGATTCATCGGATCGCGTTATCGGCTGGGGCTGTTATCCTTCTGTTTGTCCTTGCGCGCTATCTCTACACACCTTACAGCGCCTGGTACGCCCAGGCATACAGCAAGCTTGATCCATGGAAGGGACCTTTCACGCCGATCTGGTCTTATCTCACACACTGGCTGGTGTTCCTGTTCATCGTCGTTTCCTGGATGGCATGGGAGACCCGCGAGTGGATGGCAACCACGCCTGTTTCTGCACTGCGTAGACTCAAGCCGTACGCGCTGTTGATCGAAGGCGCCATTGTCTTGTTTGTGCTGGCACTGCTTGTAATTCAATACCTTGGAACAAGCGTTGGATGGATTGCATTGCCCATCGCGGCCTG
This sequence comes from Anaerolineales bacterium, assembly GCA_035248745.1. GTDB lineage: Bacteria > Chloroflexota > Anaerolineae > Anaerolineales > Villigracilaceae > Defluviilinea. The sequence goes on from DATFHE010000334.1 coordinate 5,715, forward strand.
GGCTGCCGTACTGCTGCTGCGCCCGAATCAGCCGGATGCGAAACTCTTTGTCCTGTTCCTGATTGGTACGGCGATGCTGATCACGGTCGTTGTGGAAGTTGTAGTCGTCAGTGGAGATATTGGGCGTCAGAATACAATTTTCAAGTTCTATATGCAAGCCTGGATCCTGCTTGCGGTCAGCGCCGCAGCAGCGTTTGCGTGGGTTCTCCCCGCTTTCTTCCGCTGGCTGCCAGGCTGGCGGGCCGTCTGGCAGGTGGCTATGACGTTGCTGATTGCGGGTGCGGCGTTATTTACGATCACCGGAACCGTAGGTAAGATCCGCGACCGCTGGATCGTGGACGCCCCGCGCGTCCTCGATTCAATGACCTTCATGCAATATGCACACTACGATGATTTCGGTCAGCGCCTGGACCTGAGTGAGGATTACCGCGCTATCCGCTGGCTGCAAGATAATGTACAAGGTTC
>DATFHE010000335.1:0-6346 GCA_035248745.1 Anaerolineales bacterium
CAAGGGAAAGATTCAGCGTTCCATCCTGGAAAAACAACTCGGGGAAGATAATGGCAGAAAGCACGGCAGGCGGCACATAGCGTAACGCCTGCCGCATTGTTTCGGGGATCTTGAACCTGCCAAACAAATAGATCAGCGAGAACCGGATCAAGAACGTGATCAGCCCGCCCAGTACCATGACCAGCCAGATATTCATGAAATCCCCTCCGGTGGCGAAATCTCGTTTTCGGGTCGCATTCCTTCTGGCGATTTTCGTCTTTCCAAAAGTGTCCCAACCAGGATGCCCACCAGCGCGGCAAGAATCAACCCCAGTTTGTACGGCAAAGAGAAGGTAACGAGCGCCACAAGCCCGGCAGATAGGGCAGCAGCAACCCCCGGCCGATCCCTCAGGACGGGGACAAGCATCGCGATAAATGTAAGCGGTAGTGCAAAGTCCAGCGACCAGGATCCCGGGATGGCAGCGCCGAGGAAGACTCCTACGGCTGTGCTGATCTGCCACTCTATCCAGAGTGTGCCGCCCGCGCCGAGCCAGAACCAATGAGAATACGGAGTCACGCCGTTTCTTTCATAATGAAGGATGGTCGGGGCGTAGGCTTCATCGGTAAGGAGATAGCTCAAGAGCACTTTCCAGCGCATGGGAAGAGATGCAATGTATGGCGCCATAGAGGCAGAGTACAACATGTGCCGCAGATTAACGACGGCAATCGTAAGCACGATCACAAATCCGGGTGTTGCTTCCTGCACAAGCTGCGCAGTGATGAACTGTGCTGAACCTGCAAAGACAATCGACGACATCATTTGCGCCTCCGCCGGAGTCAGCCCGGCATTCAACGCCAGCGCGCCATAGATCCAGCCGAAGGGAATCCCACCGATCAACAGCGGGATCTCAGCCCGGGCTCCTGCCCAAAATTCTTTGCTTCGTTCACTCATGTATTCTTCTCTTTGTTGCGCGTAGGGCGGGATGGTATCCTGCTTATCGCACCATCCCGCCCTACGAAAATTGGCTTTCTCTAGGAAGACGAAAGTATCCGTGCTACACGCTGACCGCTTTCCACAGCGCCTTCCATGAAACCCTGAATGTCAGATGCATGTTCCCCGGCAAAGAACAGGCGCCCGGCAGGTTCAAAGAGAGTTTTCCAGTGCGTGGTCACCTCCCCTGGAGCAAATGCCGCGTACGAGCCACGCGTGTAAGGCTCGTTGGGCCAGGCAACCGTCGCAGTACACTCGATCAGGCCAGAGGAACCGGGAAAGACCTTTTCGATCTCCGCCACCGCGAATCGAATGCGCTCTTCATCGGGCAGCGCGGCGAGTTTTGCACCCGGATCACCACCCGTGTAAACAGTCAGGATGCCATGCTCATTCTCGACATGGCTGGTCGCGTGCCAGGTGAGGACGATGGGTGCGTCCGTCGCAATATGCCCGTTCCATCTTTTTTCTGCCCAAAAGCGTTTCCGGTATTCGATTAACACCTTGGTCACGGCGCCATACGATACCTCATGCACCATTCTCTGGTGCGCCTCCGGCAGGGGCGGGTTGAATTCGATCAGGCGTGCAGTCGTTAACGGAACTGCCAGCACGATGAAATCGGAAGAGATTGTATGATGAGTATCTCCCTGCTGATATGTCACGATCGCCTCATCCGGCAGGATGCGAATCGATGTGACAGGCGCATTCCTGCGCACATCCGGCAATGTCTTCGCGAGGGCGCGGGGAATCAGATCATTCCCGCCGATGACGCGGTAGTTAATATCCCGTTCCATTGTGGTGTAGTACATCGACACGTTGCGCGCCAGGTCGAGCAGGGAATGTCGTTCCGGTTCGCAGGTATATTCAGAGCGGATATGCTGGATGAAATCCTGCTTCGCCAGCGGGTGGGCGTCCAGCGAGTGGATCCACTCTGCTGTGGAGCGTTGATCGATCAATTCTGCGTGACGCGCTGCCTGCGGCTCGTGCGGGTCCGGGACGAGTTCTCCCATCTCCGCCAGGGCGCGCCAGACCTTTTCGACCTCCTCGTTCAGGTTCACGCCCCAGATTCCAGCATCGGACATGCGCCCGGCTTTGCCATCGAAACAGCCCCAATCTTCATCCTGCCCCTGCCAGCTTCCCGCGCGCCCTAAGGGCAAATGGAATTGATCGGCATACGCCAGCATCCGTCTGTGGCTTTCTGCAATGAATTCACCGCCGCCTTCCACAACCAGCCCGTTCGAGAAATTGCGCAGGCTGTAGACGCGCCCCCCGACGCGGTCCCGCGCTTCGAGCACGGTGACCTGCCAGCCCGCGCGATGAAGGTCATACGCGGCAGAAAGCCCGGCGAGCCCTGCGCCAATCACTGTCACGCTTCGGTTTTTTATATGCATAAAGGTGATTGCTCCGCTGTTATTTTAACCCGAGAGGGACAGCTAGTATATAATTAACGCCGACCAGCACAACTCACTGCTGACGTTCTACATTTGTGCATAGGATCCTTATTTTGCCAAGGTTGAGGAGCAGGACCGAATCATGGTGATGCTTTCTGAGCTACTTAATTATCGAGTCTCCGATGCCCGGGGGTCTAGCGTTAAACTCACAGACCTGGCTATAAGCCAGCTTGATCAAGACTATCCTCTGGTCACTCACGTCATCTATCGCGATCCGAATCAACGAGGTGAAGGTGCGCTACCATGGAAGCTGGTGAAGGAAATAGATCAGGCGACGCGCCAGCTCAAGGTGGAAGATTACAAGCAGGCAGAGGATGCAGTCACTCTGGGACAGGCAGTACGATTAAGGCGTGATGTGCTTGACGCGCTCATCCTCGATCTTCCGAACCGCAGGGCTACCCGCGCCAACGACTTGTGGCTGGAGGAAAAGGATGGTGAATTACGGTTGTTCGCGACGGATACCAGCGGACGTGCCATTCTGCGTCGCCTTATGAGGAGACAGTTCGATGAAAAACAGCGCGGCTCTCTCTATGATTGGAAGTACGTCGAATTCCTGCGGGGCGACCCACAGGCAGTGGAAACAGGCGCGCCTTACCATCGACGCATCGTCCACCTGCCCCCCGGTGAGATCGCGCATCTCACCGCGCATATCCCCTATCTCCACGCGGCAGAGCTGCTGGCTTTGCTACCTAAACAATTAGCAGCAGATACATTAGAAGTAATGTCGCCTGAACGTCAATTGCAGGTATTCGAGGAATTGGAAGAAAAATTTGCCCTGCAAGTCCTGGAACACATGGCACCAGACCTGGCAGCAGACGTCGTCGGGCATCTCGATATCAAGGTCGCACAGCATTACCTGAACGGCTTGTCTAAAAAACATGGGAAACGAATTATTGATTTGTTGAGGTATCCCGCTAATACAGTGGGCGGTATCATGACCAACGATGTAGTCACACTGGCGCCTCAACTTAAAATCGAAAAAGCACGGTCTGTTCTGCGTGAAAAGTTAAAAGAGCCAGACTTCGTGTATTTCGTCTATGTGGTGGAGGATCGGCCGCCTCACAAATTGCGCGGAGTGGTTTCCCTGCGTCAGTTCCTGACGGCGAAAGATGACCAAACTGTGGAAGAACTGATGAATCCATATCTGCTTACGCTTTCCCCCTTCGACTCACCGACGGATGCTGGCTACCGGTTACTGAACAGTCAGCTGGCTGCCATGCCTGTTGTGGGAAAGGATGGAGAGCTGCTTGGCACAGTCACGATCGACGCAGCCGTCTCACAGGTGGCACCGCGCGGCTGGCGCGCCCAGGCACCGAAGGTGTTCTCATGAGCCAGAATAGCGCCCCTCAAGGGCTCGAGCCCGTGGAAGAACTGGATCTTTCAGGCCTCCCCCGCCGTCGGCGCTCTCTGCAGGAATCACTGCGCCTCAATATTCGAGGACGGAGTGTCAACCTGCGCAGGTTTCAGCGCCCACCCACTGGCATCCTGAAGTGGATCTTAGTTCTCGGGCCTGGACTCATTGCCAGTTCTGCAGGGAATGATGCTGGAGGAATCGCCACCTATAGCCAGGCAGGAGCCCAATTCGGGTACGATTTGATCTGGGTCATGGTGATCATCACCGTCTCTCTGGCTGTGGTGCAGGAGATGGGTTCCCGGCTTGGCGCCGCAACGGGACGCGGGCTTCTGGACTTAATCCGGGAACGGTTTGGGATAGGCTGGTCACTCCTGGCAATGGGAGTTTTGTTCGTGGCAAACAGCGGAATCGTAATCAGTGAATTTTTAGGAATTGGCGCCGCCGCTGAGTTATTTGGAGTCTCTAAATGGCTGGTTGTGCCAGTGGCAGCGGTCTTGCTCTGGTATCTTGTGATTTTCGGTTCGTATGCCTGGGTGGAGAAAGTCTTTCTGGTGATGACCCTGGTATTTTTTGCCTATCCGATAGCAGCGATCCTGGCTCGGCCGGACTGGGGCGAAGTTGCGCGCGGCGCGTTCATCCCGACGATCCGATCCGATCAGGCATATCTGTTTCTGCTGGTGGGTTTGCTGGGGACAACGATCACTCCGTTCATGCAGCTCTTTCAACAAAGTTCAATCGTGGAGCGCGGCGTGGCACGGCGTCACTATGGCCCGGAGCGGCTGGACGCCTATGCAGGTGCCATCTTCTCAAATCTCATTTCAATTACGATGATCATTGCCACTGCCGCTACCCTGTACCAGGCAGGTCAAACTCAGATCGACTCTGCAGCCGATGCCGCCCGTGCATTGGAGCCATTTGCGGGGAATGCTGCTAAAACACTATTTGCGGTTGGATTAATGGGAGCGTCGCTTCTGGCGGGCGCCGTCCTACCGCTGGCGACAGCGTATGCCGTGAGTGAAGTGTTGGGGGCACCTAAGGGCGTCAATCTGGATTTCAGGCGTGCGCCGATTTTTTTCGGATTATTCACAGGGATAATCTTCCTGGGCGCATTCATATCCCTCATCCCAAATCTGCCGGTCATCCAATGGATGGTGACCGTGCAAGTTCTCAACGGCGCGCTGCTGCCCATCATGCTGATATTCATTTTACGATTGATCAACGACGAAGGGCTGATGGGAGACCTCAAAAATACGCGCTTGTATAACGTCCTGGGCTGGGGGACATTTTTTCTGATCACAACTGCCGTGGTGGTTATGCTGGGAGGTCAGGTTCTCAGTATGATTGGTGTCATTCCCAGGTGAGAACGACGGTTCTGCTAGGTAACTGCCACTCCCTCACTTCTCCGCAAAAATTCTCTTATTGAAATAGAGGCAGCCGCGCCTTCGCCCACAGCCGAGGCGACCTGTTTGGTGCTGCCATGACGCACATCTCCCGCGGCGAAGATTCCGGGCATGCTGGTCTCGAACGGGAGAGGTTCCATACCTGTAAACTTCGTGCTATGCACGATATCGTGACCGGTCATCACGAAACCATAAGCGTCACATTCCGCATAATTCTTGAGAAAGAGTGTATTGGGTAACTGCCCGATGAAAATAAAAGCTGCGGCAGGATGGAGTTCTTCCGTCTCACCTGTTTTTGTGTTACGGATCTTCAATGTCTTAAGTTTGGAGTTTTCCCCTTCCACGGCGTCCACCACCGTATGGTATCGCACTTCGACGCGTGAGTTCGGTTCGCTTACTTTATCCAGGGCAACGCGGCTCGCCGTGAGACGGTCGCCGCGCACCAGGAGAGTCACTTTTTCCGCGAAGCTGGTGAGATGCAGACCTTCCTCCACAGCAGAGTTCCCCCCACCCACCACAACGATTTCTCTGGCGCCTTTATAGAATGGGCCGTCACACGTCGCGCAGAAGTGAATCCCTGCGCCAACATAATCATCCTCACCTGGCACTTCGAGGCGCCGGTACGACGCACCGGTGGCGATCAGAATGGCTCGCGAATGATAATGCTTGCCATCGGAGGTATAGACTTCATGGTAGCCCTCTTCCATCTCGAGGCGTTCCACGTCCAGCGCCTGCAGGGTTTCCACACCAAAGCGCCGCGCCTGCTGCGCAACCCGCTCGGAGAATTCCTGCCCACTGATGCCCTCGGGGAAACCGGGAAAGTTATCCAGCCCAACCGTGATGCCTGCCTGCCCTCCGAGACCGGAGCGTTCCACCAGGAGCACATCTGCGCCTTCACGCGCAGCATAAATCGAAGCGGTCAACCCGGCAGGTCCGCCTCCGATAATGATCAGGTCATAATAGGTCTTCTGAGCTTCGGTCTTTAGCCCCAGCTTCTTTGCCAGCTCCGCATTTGTCGGCTCGACAAGAAAGGAACCGTCCTGAAACTCGATCAGCGGGATGATACGCTTGCCGTTGTTCCGTTCCAGCACGTACGCTTCCCCCGCCATATCCTGTTCGATATCTACCCAGCGAAAGGGGATGAACTGCTCGCCCAGGAATTTTTTCGAGCGGCG
>DATFHE010000336.1:0-8061 GCA_035248745.1 Anaerolineales bacterium
GTTCGTGAAGACATCGTGGTGAACATCATACGAGGTCCCTGGTACTTCGTCAATGTTGTGTATTCCTATGCTGTCATTGGGATGGGCATCTTTCTTCTGAGCCAGGGCGCGCTGCGGTCAGGTCCCTTATACCGCTATCAATACCAGATGATTCTGATTGCTTCGCTTCTTCCCTGGGCTGGCAATGCGTTAAAGGAATTAAGTTTCAGCTCATACGGTCATCTCGATCTTGCTCCGCTGACCTTCGGTCTATCAGGTATTATTTTTGCCCTGGCGTTCCTGCGTACCCACTTGATGGATTTGATTCCCGTCGCCCGCAGTAACCTGATTGAAACGATGCAGGACGGTGTGTTGGTTCTAGATGTACAAAATCGTATTGTAGATATCAACCCGGCAATGGAAAAATTCATTAAGGACACATCTTCATCCTACCTGGGGAAAAATGCTTACGAGGTTCTTCAGCCCTGGATGGAGAAAGCGGATCTCCTTGCAGATAAGACAGAGATACACTCTGAAAAGACGGTTCATCTCGACTCATCTCATTATCTGGACGTGCGTGTGACCCCTCTGTACGATAAGAACCACCTCCTGAGCGGACGATTGATGGTGTTTCGCGATATTACGGAACGGAAACAAGTGGAGAAGAGTCTGCGTCAGGTCAACGATAAGTTACAGGGTCAATTAATTGAGATCGGGCTTTTGCAGAGCAAGCTGCGCGAGCAAGCTATCCGTGATCCGCTCACCAATGTGTTCAACCGGCGGTACCTGGAGGAGACTTTGGACCGCGAGTTGAGCCGCGCGGCGCGCGAAAGTTATCCTGTCTGTATCATTATGATGGATATCGATCACTTCAAGCAGGTGAATGACACCTATGGTCATGAAGCTGGCGACCTGGTCCTCAAAGCGATTGCGGATATGCTCTCGGAGCAGTGCCGGCGCGGCGATTTTGCCTGCCGCTATGGCGGTGAAGAGTTTGTCGTTGTCATGCCGAATATCAGCCTGGACACGGCGTATGAGCGCGCTGAAAACTTACGCCGGTCCCTCACCTTACTGCGTGTTTCCTACGAGTGTTACAGCCTCAACGTGACGATCTCCATGGGAATTGCCTGCTATCCGGAGAACGGACAGACACGCGAGTTAATTCTGCGTGCCGCAGACGAGGCGATGTACGCTGCCAAAGAGGCAGGCCGCGATCATATTCTTTCGTACAACCAGTTGCAAGTATCGGAGGAAGTACTGGAAGATTGATGCGTTAAGTACACAGGCATGTATAAGAATTGGGGGCATGTAAATTCTTACGGATTTCTGAACACTGACTCCAATTCATATTCGATTGGAGTATCATCAAAACTATGAGTGAGAACCTGATCCTGGTTGTGGAGGATGAAGCCAGTATTGCAGAGGTGGTCAGCCTGTACCTCAAGCGCGCCGGCTTTACGGCTCAAATCGCCTCCGACGGCAGACAGGCAATGACCCTCTTCGAACGCCGTAAACCAGACCTTGTGATTCTCGATCTGATGCTGCCTGAGGTGGACGGTCTATCGCTCACGCGCTGGCTGCGGGACCGTTCCAATGTGCCGATTATCATGCTCACCGCGCGCCGCGCGGAAATCGACCGCATCACCGGGCTGGAAATGGGCGCGGATGATTACGTGGTCAAGCCGTTCAGCCCCCAGGAGCTGGTAAGCCGGGTTCGCGCAGTGATGCGCCGCCTTGGGCGGGAGCAGGCAGATGCGGAACCGGAGCGCAACCTGTCCTTCGGCGAAATCGCCATTGACCCGCGCAGCCGGGTGGTTACTCTCAAAGATACGCCGATCGAACTGACCGTCAAGGAGTTTGATATGCTGTACCTGTTGGCGCGCCATCCAAAACAGGTCTTTACGCGCGAGCAATTGCTGGAGCGCGTCTGGGGTGGTGCGCAATACATTGACCCCGGCACAGTGACTGTCCATGTCCGCCGATTGCGTGAGAAGATCGAAGTGGACCCCTCTCACCCGGAACATTTATTGACTGTGTGGGGTGTGGGATATAAACTCGAGCCGTAATTTTTTGCACGATACCTGCGGTTGCATACACATTTGCCATGAGGCAGCGCTAGGTGTGTGACTTTGTGTTTCAATTCTTTTTATGAAAATATCTCTTAACCGTCTCCCCATGCTCGCCCGCCTGACATTTGGCATTCTCCTGATTGTTGCCATCTCGCTGGCTTTTTTCGTCATGCTCATGTCGCCGCCGACGAACGAGCTGGGCTTGATGGCTTTATTCTTGGGGATGACGGCGTTCGCTTCAGCGTTGGTCGGGTATGTCGCCTATCGTATGGGCTGGGTGAACCTGTCACCAACCTTGCGCTGGACTTTACTGAGCGGGTATATTCTTGCCAGTATTCTCACGTTCTTTAACGTCTGGTTCTCTGCTCAACTGATGTTTGCCAGCCAGCACGATCTGCTGCTGGCGATTGTCCTGCTGGTCTTTGCGGGGGGGATCGCGATGATCCTGGGTTACTTTCTTTCCGGTACGGTGACAGAGCGAATTAACCTGCTCAAAGGTGCAGCGGAACAACTGGCAGAGGGTGATCTGGAGACTCGGGTTCCCGTGAGTGGTCACGATGAAGTTGCGGCGCTCTCCACTACATTCAACCAGATGGCAGAACAACTGCAAGCTGCCGACACGAAGCAGCGCGAACTCGAAAGCCTGCGCCGCGATCTGATTGCCTGGGTCAGCCACGATTTGCAAACACCGCTCACATCCGTGCGTGCCATTCTCGAGGCGCTCTCTGATGGTGTAGTGGAGGAACCGGAAACGGTACAGCGATACCTGCTGACCGCGCAGCGCGATGTGATGTCTCTCTCGGCATTGATCGATGACCTCTTCCAAATGACACAACTGGATACAGGCGGATTTCCTCTGCACCGGGCACCCTCTTCCCTGAGCGACCTTGTATCGGATACGCTCGAAAGCTTTTCGCAGCTTGCGAAACAGCAGGAGATTACCCTGGAGGGGCAGGTGGAGGCGGATGTCGACCCGGTCCTGATCGACACACAGGCGATTGGGCGCGTATTCAATAACCTCATCAGTAACGCACTGCGGCATACACCGGCGCATGGACGAGTCAGCGTCTGGGTGCGGCGCTCCGCTTCGCGCGTAGATGTGACCATTAGCGATACCGGCGAAGGGATCCGTGCCCAGGACATCCCCCATATTTTTGATCGCTTTTATCGTGGGGACGCTTCAAGGTCACGTAGCCGCGGCACGGGTGCGGGATTAGGACTCGCGATTGCGCGCGGGATTGTGCAGGCACATGGGGGCGATATTCAGGTACAAAGCGAACCCGGCAAGGGTACTCAATTCACGTTCCATCTCCCTTAAGCAGCCTCTCAAGGTCTCGTCTGGCAGTTTTCTCTTGATAATGGTTTGAAAACCTTTAGGGTCTTTTCATATTAACGTAATCTTTTCGTAAGGAAGTTTCTTTAGAATGAAGCCATCAAGAAGGCTAAGGATGAAACTCTTCTTATTTGGCATAATCACTTTGTTTGTTTTTGGATGTGCGCTGCAACAACCCAAGGTGCAATCCGCGGACTCTTCCATGTTCAAAATCACTTCCCTTCCAGACCTGGGACTCGCTCCCGAACTTACGAACGATATCTGGCTGAACGTTGATGCACCTCTGCGACTCGCAGACCTGCGCGGCAAGGTGGTCCTCGTCGAAATGTGGACGTTCGGCTGTATTAATTGCCAGAATGTGATGCCTTCGTTGAAGGAATGGCATACCAGGTATAAAGAGCAAGGCTTAGTGATCATCGGGAATCATTATCCGGAGTTCTCCTATGAAGCCAACCTCGATCACTTGAAAGCAGCCCTATCCCGTTTTGAAATTGCGTATCCTGTCACACAGGATACTGATGGCGCCACCTGGCGAGCCTACAAGAATCATTACTGGCCTGCGTTATATCTGATCGACAAGCAGGGTCACATTCGCTATGTGCATATTGGTGAAGGAAGATATAGCGAGACGGAAGAAAGTATCAAGGCATTGTTGGCTGAGTAGGTCGGGCTGGCAGCCCGACATTTCCTGGTATCTGGCGGGTTGCCAACCCGCCCCACATATGAGGTCATTATGGATCACAAATACAAATCTGTTCCCGTGAAATCATCAGAGATCACATCCTATTCGCAATATCTTTCGCGCCGCGAGTTTCTAAAAGCCGCGGGGATCGTCACCGGCTCTGCGTTTCTCGCTGCCTGTTCACCCGGTGCATCAGCCGCACCCACAGAGGAAATACCGGACCTCCCGGCGAAACAGGACGAGCTTGGCGACTCAGCGAATTCGTATCAGGACATCACGAATTACAACAACTTCTACGAGTTCAGCACCGGCAAGGAAGCCGTAAATTCGCTTTCACAGGGTTTCACAACCGAACCATGGACAGTAGAAGTATCTGGTTTGGTCAACAACCCCAAGACGTATGGCATGGAAGAGTTGCTCAAATTCCCGCAGGAGGAACGCGTCTATCGCCTGCGCTGCGTGGAAGCCTGGAGCATGGTCATCCCGTGGACGGGGTTTCCTCTGGCAAGCCTCCTGAAGGAAGTGGAACCAACGTCCGATGCGAAGTTTGTCCGGTTTGAGACGGTCTACCGTCCCGAGGAAATGCCCGGGCTGAGGAGTCCCTTTTACCCGTGGCCGTATCAGGAAGGGCTGCGGCTGGACGAAGCCATGCACGATCTGACGATCCTGGCGACAGGCTTATATGGCATGCCCATGCCCAACCCGAACGGCGCACCGATTCGCCTCGTGGTTCCGTGGAAGTACGGGTTCAAATCCATCAAGTCCATTGTGAAAATAGAACTGGTCGCCGAACAGCCATCCACGCTCTGGAATTCGATCGGGGCGAATGAGTATGGTTTTTATTCCAATGTGAATCCAGAGCGTCCGCATCCGCGCTGGTCGCAGGCAACTGAACGGCGGATTGGCGAGCTGGGACGACGTCCTACCATGATGTTCAACGGGTATGCGGAAGAAGTGGCATCGCTGTATGAAGGCATGGATTTGATCGAGAATTACTAATCGGAAGATGTCGTTACGAGGAGCGACGAAGCAATCTCCCTTTCGGGAAAATACATCATTTAGCTAGAGAAGATCGCCCTCCTCGCAATGACATGGAACAATCATGAAAACCTTTTTCCAACGCTACACCCCTTTGCAAGTTGCCGTCCACATGTATGGATGGTCTGCCCTTGTGTTCCTGCTCATCGACCTTTTTACCGATAACCTGACGGCAAATCCGATCCAGGCGCTCGAGCAGCGCACGGGCAGGCACGCCATCACGCTGCTGGTCCTGTCGCTGGCATGTACGCCGCTGAATAGTCTCTTCGGCTGGCGTGAGCTTCTGAAGCGCCGCCGCGCGCTGGGGTTGTACGCGTTCCTGTACGCGACCATCCACGTGCTCATCTTTGTGGACCTGGATTACGGGCTGGCATGGAGTCTCATCGTACAGACGATTGTAGAGAAGCCGTATATTGTGGTCGGCGTAATTGCCTTCCTGATGCTCATCCCCATCGCGTTCACCTCCTTTGACATCTGGAAGAAGCGGCTCGGTAAGAATTGGAAGCGCCTGCACCAGCTCGTCTATTGGATCGCGCCGCTTGCGGCACTCCATTACGCCTGGGGCAAGAAGGGTGACTTCTTCGGCCTGCAGGGGGAGATCATTCGCCCGTTAATTTACGCATTGATCATTGTGACTCTTTTGGTCATGCGCATTCCTCAGGTACGCAGAGCCCTCGCCTCCGTGCGGGACCGGATCGTGGTCCTCTTCCGAAAGCGAGCGCCTCAGACGAAAGTGAATATCCCCTGACGCTGAACTGCGAAGAACACGAAGTTATCATAAAGAATCTTCGCGTTCTTCGCAGTTTTTTCTTAAAAAATTCCCTTAACGAATAGCAGCAAACCTACGATCGCGAGCGGCACACCTACAATGGCGCCGATGATCGTCAGGCTGACGAGCACGCCCACAATCATCAACACGATACCAATAATCATCGCGACCAGGCGACCCGTCATTTCCACGATCACTGCCAGCAATTTCCAGATCGCGACAAAGGGCCAGAGATACCAGGCGATCTGTTTACCATGTGTCGTCATATTGACCTCCAATTCCGTAGATGATCAGTACCTCACGATCTGATTACTTCGTGATCCACTGATGATGGAGCGACAGTCACTGCCGGGAGCGAGAAAAGGCAGCGACTGTCACCTGATTCAACATACGGTTTTCCTTTGCAAAAGTAGCAACCGGAATGCAGGGCTCAAGCGGTATAATGCCGCTATGCCTCCCAAAAAGAAACAAGCCATTGCCCCGGTTACGAACCAGGCAATCGAACCGGTCATCGAACCGCAAGCTGCTCCCCAACACACATCCACTACCGCGCAGGAAGATACGATCACGTTCAAGCGCAGTCACTTCTATTCTGTGCTGACGGTGCTGGCGTTCGCCGCAGGCGTCCTGCTGGGCTACGCGGTCTGGGGCATGGGCTCTCCCGGCGCGCAGACCGCAAGCCAGTCTTCCGGTACTGGCCTGGAAGAGTCAGCCGCCCCACAGGCGCAATACACCCGTTACGACATCCCGACCGAAAATGCATATGCCATCGGTCCCGCGGATGCGCCGATTACGATCGTGGAGTTCAGTGATTACCAGTGTCCGTTCTGCCGCCGCTGGCACGATGAAGTCTACGAACCGCTGCTGGCTGCTTATCCGGGGAAGATACGGCTGGTCTATCGTCACTTTCCGCTTACGTCCATTCACCCGGATGCGATGTCTGCGGCAGAAGCGGCGATGTGCGCCGGCGAGCAGGATGCCTACTGGCAGTATCACGAAAAGCTCTTTAGTAGCGAAACGCTGGGGACGACTACCTATATGGAGTACGCGCAGGACCTGGGGTTGAATTCAACCGCGTTCGAAGCCTGTCTGAATGACCACAGGCATCAACAAGCCATCCAGGCAGACAGCGACTTTGCCATTAACCTCGGTGTCCGTTCGACGCCCACCTTCTTTATTAACGGTCTTGCCGTGGTGGGTGCGCAGCCTATAGACGTGTTCAAACAGGTGATTGACAAGGAACTCGCCGGAGAAATCCCGAACGAGTAAACGTTCCAGAGCGGCTGCACCAGTCGCTCTGATTTTTTGGAGGAGAGATGAAAAAGTTTGTGGCTGTCGCCGGCAATATCGGTGTCGGCAAGTCCACCCTGGTGGAGCTGCTGAGTGTGCGCCTGGGCTGGGAGCCGTTCTTCGAGCCTGTGACCGAGAATCCGTACCTCGCCGATTTCTACGCGAACATGGACGCCTGGTCGTTCCATTCCCAGATCTTCTTTCTGACACACCGCCTGCGCGCCCACTATAAACTGGCAGAGCATCCTACATCGGTCGTCCAGGACCGCAGTGTGTATGAGGATGCCGAGATCTTCGCCCAGAATCTTTATCTGCAGGGGCACATCCAGTTGCGAGATTACAGGACTTATCGCGAGTTATACGAAACGACGATGCAGTTCCTTCCGCCACCGGACCTCGTCGTCTATCTGCGGGCTTCCGTTCCCACGCTGTTGAATCGCATCTCCAGCCGCGGGCGCACCTACGAACAGACGATCTCTCCGGAGTACCTGCATGGGTTGAACAACCTCTACGAGCAGTGGATCGATAACTTCACGCTCTGTCCCGTCCTCGCTGTCCCCGCCGACGACCTGGACTTCGTCTCCCATCCCGGTCACCTGCGCCTGATCACACAAAAGGTGGAAGATAAGCTGACCGGCAAGGAAGAAGTGGTCTTCGAAGCAGACGAGATGGCACGCGCCGCAGAAGATTAGCTTCTTCCTCTGCTCCAGCCATTATCCCTTGACCTTAAGAGAAATGAAACAGGATGATTTGCCATCAAATCATCCTGTTTCATTTAATCCACAAACACATTCCACTTGCCCGGGCTTTCGGGCAGGAAGCGTTCGTTATACCAGCCGTTGCGGTCCCAGTAAGCCGGGTTCCAGATGTTGTTCCCGAACGGCGGGCATTCCGCCAGCAC
>DATFHE010000337.1:0-7702 GCA_035248745.1 Anaerolineales bacterium
CAACCTTTCCAGTCTCCACACAAAGCGTCCAATCTCCAATTCTCTTAACAGGTCACTTCGACGTCGTCGAACCTGATTCCGACGACTCCCAGTTCACGCCCCGCATCGACGGCGATTACCTTTGGGGTCGCGGCGCGGCAGACATGAAGACTGTCGTTGCAACCTATTTAGTTTGGATGAAGGACATATTAAAGTCGGGCAGACCATTCCCTAATATTTCTGTGATGCTTGTCGGTAATGAAGAGAACGGCGAAGCCGAAGCCTGGGGCACGCCTTTTGTGCTGAAAGAGTTGAGTCTCACTCCGGCGCTATTTATCGCCGGAGAACGGACTGGTGAAAAAGGAAGTGAACTCTTTGGCGAGATCTGCGTCGAAAACCGCGGTGTGATGCGCTTTGACGTGATCGCGCGCGGGGCAAGAGGTCATAGCGGCGTGGCAGGCACAGGCGACCTGAGCGAGAAGCTCATCGCAGCGCGTTCTGCTCTGAATAAGATCTTTACCCAACATCTCACACTTAAGTCTGCGGATGGATGGCAGTCTCAGGCAAAATTTCCATTCATTAATGTCGGGACACCCGGAATCTATAATGTCACCGCGGCGGAGGGGATTCTGGGTGTCGAGATCCGTCCTATCCCCGAGGATGACCTTCAGGGTTTACGGTTAAGGGTGGGAGAATACTGCGATGAGAACGGGCTTGAGCTGTGTATCAGCGTTATGGAGAACGGCGTCGCCTGTTCGCCAGATAACCTGGCTCTTCAGGTTTTGATGGAAGCCGTAAAAACAGCCGCTGGCTCGGAACCCATTCTTGGAAAGAAACTCCCCGGCACGAGCGCGCGATTTGCGCCCGGTGGGCAGGCGGTCGTTTGGGGGCAGTCGGGATTAGGTCCGCATGCAAAGGATGAAAGGCATTACATCCCGAGCATCGAGCCTTATTACAGGTCACTGAACGAGTTAGCGAAATTATGGAAATAGAGAAACTGATTGCTGCCCTGGAAGAAACGATTACATATTTACAGAAGTCCGAATCACCTGATTGGTCAAGTATGCCAACGGAAGAAATCATTCGAAAACTCGAGGTTGAAATTTCCAAAGCCAGGAACGCAAAACCAATGGACGTATATACACTGGAAATTCTCTTTGCCCCGACAGGTGTGATTCAAGAAACCTCGATTGACAACGGCTGGGGAACCAGATTTCTTCGTCTTTCAGAAATCGTCGATGACTTCATTGGTGGGTAAGTGAAACTCTCCCAACAAGCCATTGCAGTTCTCCAGGCGTTTTTTGTGACCGTCCTGTGGGCATCTTCTTGGGTACTGATCAAGCTGGGTCTGCGCGCTGACCTGCCCGCGTTGACCTTTGCAGGTTTACGTTACACACTGGCGTTTCTTTGTCTCGCGCCGTTTGTTTTGTTGAGTAGGAGGAACAGGGCTGTTATTCAATCCTTTACACGAAGAGATTGGATGCGGTTGGCGCTTCTGGGCATCGTTTATTACACCCTGACGCAGGGTGCACAATTCCTTAGCCTCGCCTATCTGCCGGCGGCAACGGCAAGCCTGCTGCTCAATCTCACGCCGCTGGTTGTTGGCGTGTCTGGAATCGTTTTTCTGCGCGAATATCCCTCGCGCAGCCAGTGGGGTGGCATCACCTTAACAATCCTTGGCGTTGCTGTTTTTTTTCTCCCTTTGACTATGGGAGTTGTATCGGTCATTGGGTTGCTTCTGGCGTTTGGCGGAGTGCTCGGCAATGCGGCAAGCTCATTGCTGGGGCGGCAGGTGAATCGCCTGGCGAACAGCTCACCGCTCGTCATCACGTTTATTAGTATGGGGATAGGATCCGTGGTGCTTCTCGTGGTTGGGGTCATCTTTCAGGGATTCGGACAACTCGATTTGCAAGCCTGGCTGTTCATTGCCTGGCTGGCGGTTGTAAACACAGCCTTTGCTTTCACGTTATGGAATCATACCTTGCGCACATTATCTGCTGTGGAATCAAGCGTCATCAACAGCCTCATGATGCCGCAGATTGCGATCCTGGCGTATGTGTTTCTGGGCGAGACGTTAAGCGGCAGAGAAGTCTTTGGATTAATTCTGGTGAGTCTGGGCGTGATTGTTGTGCAATTGAAAAAGAAACAGTCTCGGCGTCAGGAAGAGGCATCTGCATTGTCGAGAGCAAACTGAATTGCCTGTTCCATGTTCATGGTATGACCACTTGACCATAGCGAGTCGAATTTCCCCAGGTCCATGTTCTCGCGTAAGTTTTGTAATTGATCCTCGAAAAAGATTTGCTCATCCGGGGTCATCGGGGTCCTACTTCTCTCCCGCAGCGCATTCGCCGCAGCGAACAGTTGCAGCGCGCGTTCGTATTCGCTCTGTGCAAGGGCAATAAACCCAAAACATTCCAATTGATGTGCCACGGCACCTGTTTGCCCCATGTCTCGGAATGCCACGATTGTCTCACGATAATATTCCAACGCCTCTGTATAGTTTCCAAGCTTGCGTTCCAGATGCGCCAGGTTGCTTTTTTCAAGGACGACGTTGAAGGTCGCTCCAATCTCTTCGTAGACCCTTGCCGACTCTTTCAAGTGACGGCGGGCTGCCTCTTGATCGTTTCGATGGATGGCAGTGAAGCCTAGTATTTCGAATGCCTGTGCTTCCTGGGATTGAAGCCCTGCCTCTTTTGCCAGCCGCAATGACTCCTCTACATAGCGCTGTGCCAGATCGAGATCCTGGTACAGATCCACAATTACGTGCCCCAGTCTGTTTAACGCCCGACAGATGATGTAAACGTCTCCTTCCGCGCGGCCGATGGAGTAGCTTTCCTGCAGCGCCGCCTCAGCCTGGATGCGCTCTCCCAGGAACTCCAGCGGATACGCCAGCACAACCAACGCAAAAGCCAGCCCGCGTCGATCCTGGGTTTGGCGATACAACGAAACACTTTCTTCCGCCACCTGTTTGGCGTTTGCATTATCCCCTAACGACAGGTAGAGCCGGGTTTGTCCGCATAAAGCTTTCGCGCGTGCAATCGTCCGCTGCTCATTTGTTATGTCCTTAGATACAGGTGTTTTTTCAACCTGCTCCAGTGCTTTTTGCGTCCAACGGAATCCCTCTGCGGAGTATCCACCTGCGGTCCAAAACAGGTTGGCAGCGCCAACGATTCGCAGGGCACTCTCGGGGTTTCTGCTCAATCCCCAATCCAGCGCGGCGCGTAGATTATCCGACTCGGCAGACATACGATTCTGCCAGACAAGCTGCTCTCCACTTTTTAGCTTTTCATCTGCCAGCTCGGCAAATCGTACCAAATACGCCAGGTGGCGGTCTCTTATCTCTTCTACTTCCTCGGTCTCAAGAAACTTTTCACGAGAGTACTGGCGAATGGTTTCCAAACG
This sequence comes from Anaerolineales bacterium, assembly GCA_035248745.1. Classification (GTDB taxonomy): domain Bacteria; phylum Chloroflexota; class Anaerolineae; order Anaerolineales; family Villigracilaceae; genus Defluviilinea. The sequence goes on from DATFHE010000337.1 coordinate 3,382, forward strand.
GTGATAGCGGATTTCCTCCTCCGTTTCTTCGATCACGACAAGGGATTTATCCACCAATCGTGTCAGCAGATCCAGGACATCGACTCCCTTGCGTTCCTCACCACAAATTGCCTCTGCCGCCTCCAGCGTCCAGCCGCCGACGAAAACCGCCAGCCGGCAGAACAGCTTTTTCTCCTGCTCTGAAAGGAGACTGTAACTCCAGTCGATCATGGCGCGCAGGGTTTGCTGGCGAGGCAGGGCAGTGCGGGAGCCGCCGGTCAATAAGCGGAAGCGGTCATCGAGGCGCGCGGCAATTTGTTCGGTGGATAATACTTTGACGCGCGAAGCAGCCAGCTCTATTGCCAGGGGGATACCATCCAGGCGATAACAGATTTGGGCCAGCGAAAACGCATTGACATCCGTCAGCGTAAAGCCGGGTTTGGCAGTCGCCGCGCGTTCGATAAAGAGGCGGATGGAATCCGCGTTTCGTAGTTGATCCAGGGGAGGCAGATTCTCAGGGTTGGGTGCGGTTAAAGATGGAACCCGATACGCAACCTCGCCTGTGAGTCCCAGTGCCTCGCGGCTGCTGGCAAGGATGCGTAATTTTGGGCATGCCTGTAATAACGCCTCGCTGATTTGGGCACAGGCTTCAATAAGATGCTCGCAGTTATCAAGGATAAGCAGCAGATTTTTCGCACGCAGATAATCGATGAGGACATCCAACACACTGCGGTGGCGGTCTTCGCGCAGGCTGAACGTAGAAAGCAATGCCTGTGGGATGAGAGCCGGGTCTGTGACGGGCGCCAACTCCACCAGCCGTACGCCGTCTGAAAACTGGTCTAAGCATTCCATGCCGATCTGCAGGCTCAGCCGCGATTTCCCGGCGCCGCCTGATCCCGTGAGCGTCACCAAACGATGCGCACTGAGCATCTGTTTGATCTCCTTCCGTTCCTTCTCACGCCCAATAAAACTGGTCATCTGTGCCGGGATGTTATGCTGAACAACATCGAGAGTTTTTAAGGGAGGAAACTCATCGGGAAGATCCGCAATTACCAGTTGGTAAATACGCTCTGAGCGGGGCAAATCCTTCAAGCGCCGTTCTCCCATATCGCGCAGGGAAATACCTGCCGGGAGGGAATCGCGAATCAACTCCTGCGCCGCAAAGGAGAGCAGGACCTGACCGCCATGCGCGGCAGACATCAGTCGCTGCACATGGCTCAGGGTGAGATACCCGCGATAATCACCGTTCTCTTGCACATCTGCCTGCCCGGTGTGAATGCCCATGCGCACCCGAATCGGTGCTGGCACCCAGGCTTCCTGTTGCAAACGCTGTTGTGCATCCAGAGCGGCTTGCAGCGCATCTCCTGGATTGTGAAAGGAAGCGGAGAACGAGTCACCAACAATTTGGAAGACAAATCCGTTGTTTCCCTCAATGCTTTGTTGCATGATCTCGTTGTGGCGCGTCAGTAGGGCAGGCATGTCCTCCGGATGCTCCTGCGCAAGTTTGGTGCTGCCTTCAATATCAGTAAAGAGAAAAGTCACCGTGCCAGAGGGGATGTTACCCATATGTAATTACGAATAAAAAGATGTCTGTCAAGAAGTTGTTTAGTGCCATCAAAACTTGAAGTGGATGAATATTCGCCCAAAATTTTTATCATCTTTTTCGACGCGTTTGTATAACTTTTTGATATGTCCCTGGTTCAGGAACCGCAGCACCTTTTTCTTGAGTTGCCCGCTGCCTTTGCCCGGGATGATCTCAACGAGTTCAATTTTTCTGTCAATGGCTTCCTGCACAATACGATTAAGTTCCGCGTCGATTTGATCGCCGCGATTGTAAATATCGTGCAGGTCGAGCTTAAGCTTTGCCATTGTTTTTTGTTTTTGCGTTTTGTGGAAGGAAATCGAACGGAGGGCGTTGGTTGAGCTTGATCAGATTCGCTCCTGATTCGCCCACGTACAACGCGGTGAGCGAACCCGTATCACAAGACAGTCGTTGGAAGTGATCAAGGGGAAGCCCGATGTAATGAGCCACCGCCAGCTTGATGGGGTCTGCATGAAAGACGCAGGCAACCACGTCCTGCGGTTTGTATTTTCTGGAGATCGAATCCAGGGCGGTGACGATGCGCGCCTGGCATTCGTAGAATGTTTCTCCCTCCGGGAACTGGGCGCGGGAGGGGGCGCTCTGCACGACTTTCCATGCTTTCTGCAGGCGCAGTGCCGCAAGAGAACGGCCCTGCCACTTGCCGACGTTTGTCTCAAGCAATCCTGCCTCCACTTGCACTTCGAGCTTGCGTGCCGCAGCGATCGGCGCTGCCGTCTCCATCGCCCGCTCCAGCGGACTCGAATAAATGGCTTTGATCGGCACCTCTTTCAGGGCATCTGCCAGCGCCTGGGCTTGAGTCTCACCACGCTCGTTTAAGTGGACTTCTGGCGTGTAGCCAGCAAGTTTATGCTTCTTGGTGTAATCATTTTCGCCGTGGCGAATGAGCAGGAGGAGAGGCATTATTTGATCTTCCTTTTCATTTCCTGAATTTGCTCTTCACTCATCGCTGGGACATTATCTACCTTTGTAATTCCCAGTGCCTTGCGTTGCGCCTCACGCCACATTTCGAGCCGTGCCGTGACTTGTGACTCATATCCCTCTTGTGATGGTTGGTAAAAATATGTGCCCAGTAGACGCTTTGGCAAATATTGCTGCGGGGTGAAGTGACCTTCGTGTTCGTGGGGGTACACATAATCTTTGCCATGTCCCATCGCCGCGGCGTCACGGTTGCCGTCCATGAGGTGGCGCGGCACGGAGACTTGCCCTTCTTCCTCGATCTTTTTCATCGCGTTAAAGTACGCGCCGGCACTGTTGGACTTGGGTGCGGTCGCGAGATAAAGTGTGGCTTCGACGATGGGGTAGATGCCCTCAGGCAAACCGATGTAATCGAAAGCTTGCGCAGCGGAAGAGGCGACGATAAGTCCCATTGGATCGGCGAGACCGATATCTTCCCCGGCAAGGATGATCAGGCGCCGGATGATGAACTTGGGGTCTTCGCCCGCGTAGATCATTTTGGCGAGCCAGTAGAGGGCGGCATCCGGGTCGGAGCCTCGCACCGACTTGATGAAGGCACTGATCGTGTCGTAGTGCGCGTCGCCGTCCTTGTCGTAGAGCACAGCCCGGCGCTGAATCGATTCCTGTGCCACGTCGAGCGTGACGTGAATCACTCCCTTTTTATTTGGCGGCGTGGATTCAACGGCAAGCTCAAGGGCATTGAGAGCGTTACGCGCGTCGCCGCTTGCCATTTCGATCAAGTGAAAACGGGCATCGTCGTCCAGCTTGACGTGTTTGTTCCCGTAGCCGCGCTCCTGGTCAGTGAGAGCGCGGTCGATGAGGGTTCCCGTCTCCTCCTGGTTCAGATTCCGTAATTGGAAGACGCGTGAGCGCGAGATCAAGGCTTTGATCACTTCGAAGTATGGGTTCTCGGTCGTCGCCCCGATGAGGGTCACGACCCCTCCTTCGACGTGTGGCAGAAGCGCGTCCTGCTGGGCTTTGTTCCAGCGATGGACTTCATCCACAAAAAGAATTGTACGGATGTTGTGCAGCCGCCTGCGCTCAAGCGCCTCGGCGATGATCACGCGCAGATCCGCTTTCCCTGCCAGGATCGCGGAAATGGTAACAAAGTGGCTTTTGGTTGTATTTGCGATCACCTGTGCGAGAGTAGTCTTGCCCGTGCCGGGAGGTCCCCAAAGGATGATCGAGGAAAAGAGCCGGTCGGCTTCGATCGCGCGGCGCAATAACTTTCCCTCCCCAACAATGTGTTCCTGACCGATATATTCATCCAGGGTGCGCGGACGCATCCGTGCTGCGAGCGGCGCTTCCTGTTTCATACGTTCCTGCATGGCGTGGTCGAAGAGATCTGACATACGATGATTATAAAAGAAAAAGGGCTGTGCACGGACAGCCCTCCATCCCGACAAATAATAACGTTCCTACTTTCCTTCTTTTTCCGCCGGGTTTGCGCCTGTGCCGCGCAGATTTACCACCCGCTTCAGGATGTCAAACCAGAACGGTGCCCCCTGACGGGCAGCCAGCGCAGTGATGAAAATACCGCCCAGCTTGAGGACAAGATTCATCTGGTTGTTGGATTGAGGAGGAACCAGACATCTGGTAGACGTGAAGATCCGTATGCCGAATGCCTGTCCCTGACGCGGAAATAATCGACAGCTACCGCCAGCGATCGCTTGCGCTTCGAAATTCGTGATTCCCCAGCCCAGGGGCAGGCTGAGTCCCACAAACTGGTTCCGAAATTCCTGCAGGGCTTCAGCAGGGTTGTCGGCGATGTCCTGTTGAGAGAGC
>DATFHE010000338.1:0-4079 GCA_035248745.1 Anaerolineales bacterium
CGAAAGCCCGGGCTACGATGAAGAAAAAATGCCTGGTAGTACATTCATTCTTCAGATACCACTTGCAAAATAAAAGAGTCCTAAGTTGAGATCACTTCGGACTCTTTTATTCCATTGCTCTCTAGTCTTCCGTGCGGATCATCCTGCTGTTCCTGTCAAAATAATTTGTCAGTTGACGCCGAAAGGGGCTAAGCAACCCAATGTGCGCCAGCATAAGATATCCAAAGCTCGCCATGGCGATGAAGAACAACAGATCTGCCCATAAATAATTGGGGTTCGCCGGAGTAAACACATAACGAAAAACAATCAAAGCCAGATGGATCATACAGATCACCAGCAAGGGGATCGAAAAGGGCCTCAGGTCATGGTCTTCAAGGATCAGATGCAGCCCCACCATCGCGCCGAGCCCAGACGCAACAATCGTTAAGTACGCCCAGAAGCGCAACAGATTATAGTTCTGGTCATACATTCTGTATAAAACCAGCAGATACAGAGCGCAGACTCCAATTAGACAGCCCCAGATCATGAAATTGATAATGAACGGTAGAACCAGGTTTCCATAGACCCGGATGGCGACCATAGCGGTGATCCATCCTACACCATACGCCAGCCCAATCACCAATGCCTTCGTGGGAAGTGTGGGAAGAGAATTCTCCAGACCTGCGCCTAGAATATCAAAAATCAGCCTTGCCCCTGCAAGCAAAGCAATACTTAACGCGCCCAGGCTTGCAAAAAGCATTAAGATGCTCAACATGCCCCGCATGGAAAATTGTCCTAGCGGAGAATTATTTGGCGAACGCGTCATCCGGGCCTCCTGCCCAATTGTGTTAAGAAGCACTTACAGGGTCTGTACATTAAATTGAAATGATATTGATATTATACCCATAAGACTCGATTCAGCCTCTCAGAGTTCCCCCAACCCGCAGCAGGATGAAACCCCATCACTAAGAAGTCTCCTGCTGGATTCAAAAGTGACTGTCACTCGGGAGTGACAGTCACTTTTGAACTACATGTGGATCGGCATTCCTTCCGCGCCATGGGCCGCTTCCATGATGACTTCGGATAAGGTGGGATGGGCATGCACGTTGCGTGCGATCTCGTGCGGAGTCAACTCCATCATGTGCGCCAGAGTCAGCTCGGGGAGCAATTCCGTCACTTCCGGACCGATCATGTGGGCACCGAGGATCTCGCCATATTTTTCATCGACGACAATCTTGACGAAGCCTGCATAGTCGCCCATCCCGAGCGCCTTGCCGTTCGGCTGGAACGGGAAACGCCCAATCTTGATGTTGTAGCCGCGCTCCTTTGCCTGTGCCTCGGTGAGGCCGAAGGAGGCTACCTGCGGATTACAGTAGGTGGCACGCGGCAGCATTTCATAATCCAGGGTGACCGTCTCAGCACCGGCGATATTTTCCGCTGCGACGATCCCCATCGCCGAGGCAACATGCGCCAGGAGCAGTTTACCCGTCAGGTCACCGATGGCATAGACGCCTGGCACGCTGGTCTGCATCTTCTCATTGATCTCCACGAAGCCGCGTTCGTTGACCTTGACACCCACTTCTTCGAGTCCGATTCCCTTCGAGTTGGGACGGAACCCAATGGCTACGAGTGCCTGCTCTGCTTCCAGCGTGGTTTCCTTTCCTTCTGCCGAGACCTTGACGCGCACGCCAGACTCTGTGGTTTCGAGGGATTCCACTTTATTGCCCACCAGGCATTTGATACCACGCTTTTCGAATTCTTTCTTCAGTTCCTTCGAGACTTCCTCATCTTCAAGTGGGAGGAGGCGCGGCAGCATTTCTACAATCGTTACCTCTACACCATAGGAGCGCCATACCGTCGAAAACTCCACGCCGATTGCACCCGCGCCGATGACGACGACCGACTTCGGCAGCTTTTCCTGCAGGATCGCTTCTAAGTATGTCACGATCTTTTCGCCGTCCACTTTCCAGGCGCCGGGGACCGCTACGCTTGCGCCGGTCGCCATGATGATATTCTTCGCATTGAGTTCTGTCGTTTTGCCATCTTTATCTTTAACAGTTAATGCATTCGGCTTGGTCAGATGCGCCTCCCCCATAAAGACCGTGATGTTGTTCTTTTTCATCAGGAACCCGATGCCCTTGACCAGTCGTTCCGACACCTGCCGCGAGCGTTTGACTGCGACGCTGAAATCCAAGTTGAGATTGTCGAAGGAAAAACCAAAATCTTTACCGCGCTCGCGGAGCGTATGTGCCACTTCGGCATTCTTCAATAGTGATTTCGAGGGGATACAACCGACGTTCAAACACACACCGCCCAGCCATTGTTTGTCTACAATGGCTACTTTCTGCTTAAGTTGCGCCGCGCGGATGGCAGCCACATAACCGCCCGGGCCCGCGCCAATCACAACCACATCAAAATTTTCCGCCATACCTATCTCCTTATGGATGTCATTGCATACCTTTGGCTGCAATGACGTTTAATGTTTTTATTCTACTACAGCCAACGTCTCACGCGAGACCGGTACTCCGTGTAGGCTTCCTTGAACTTTCCCTCGAGATATCTCTCCTCATGCTGAATGACGAGGTGATTCATCAGGAAGACAAAAACGGGAGCCATCACAATTCCCCAAAATAAACCAAGGTACAGTGGCAACCCGATGACGATCAACAGGAACCCCAGATAAATAGGGTTGCGCGAAAAACGATAGATCCCCGAGGTCACCAGTTGCGTTGTAGAGCCATGCGGGTCCAAGGTCGTTTGCGCTTTTTGGAATTCGATGAAAGCGCCGAGTCCCAGCAGGAGTCCAGCGATCGTGAGAGCTAACCCGATGTAACGCAGAATCGCCGGAGCGGCAAATGGAAGAGGAATCAAGCGTCCCAGCAAATAAGCGCTCCCGATGCAGAGCAATACTACAATTGGCGGATGCACCATAGGACTGGTGCCAGGGTGGTCTTGTTCTTTACGCGTTGACATGCGTATTAAGCCCAGTTTTCCAGGGTTTCTTTAACCTTCGTCAAAAAGCCGTCTGCAGCCGCGCCGTCGAGGATGCGATGGTCGAACACAAACGAGAGATACACCATCGGACGAATGGCAATGGCGTCGTCCATCACGATCACGCGCTTTTGCATCGCGCCGACTCCGAGGATTCCGCTCTGGGGTTGGTTGATAATCGGAAAGGCAAAGAGCGATCCGCTGGTGCCATGGTTTGTCAGCGTGAACGTCCCGCCTTTAACTTCATCCGTCTGGAGCTTTTTCGAGCGCGCCCGCGCGGCGAGATCATTAACGGTCCGCGCCATCGCTAACAAAGACAAATTATCCGCGCCTTTGATCACCGGGACGATCAGCCCTTCTTCGCCGAGAGAGGTTGCCATTCCAAGGTTGATGGCTTTGTGGACCAGAACACCTTCATTCGTCCATGAAGAATTGACGTTCGGATTCGCTTTCAACCCTGCCACAATCGCTGCCATAAAATAGGCAGTGAATGTTAAGTTGATACCATCGCGTTCGAACATTTCCTTGTGGGCAGAGCGATGTTTGATTACCCGACTCATATCCGCTTCCATCACCGTCAGCACATGCGGCGACGTATGTGTGGACAGGACCATGTGTTCGGCGATTTGTTTGCGAATGACGGTGTGTTTGATGAGCTGGTCGCCTTCTATTGGTTTACCGTTTGCAGTTGGAACGCTGGAAAGTGACTCAGACCGGCTTTGGACATTCGACGTTTGACCTGCAACATAATCCAAAACATCATTCTTGGTGATGCGCCCATTCAGTCCTGTTCCCTGCACCTCCTGTAAATTTACCCCGTGCTCGGCGGCGATCTTTGCAACAACTGGAGAAATGAAGCCGGTCTCTTGTTTCGTTGAAGGTTTCACATCTGAGGGTTCAGGTGGAGGAGTAACTGCCTTTCGGTCTTCCCCTTTTATTTCGGTTTTGGTTAAGGCAGCTGGAGAAGAACTCTCCACAGATTCTCCAGGTTTCCCAATAAACGCTAATATAGTTCCTACTTTTGCTGGAACGCCTTCCTCCGTGAGAATCTTCAATACTGTGCCGGATACCGGCGCGGGGATTTCGGTGTCTACTTTATCAGTGTTGAC
>DATFHE010000339.1:0-17007 GCA_035248745.1 Anaerolineales bacterium
AGGATTTAGCTGTGTCCACCATCTATAACGAACAGTGGAAGACGGGGCAGGCAAGTTCAATTCAAACGGGGGTCGAGGCTCTTGCTATCCCTCATAAGGCTGGAGGCGCTGTTTTCCTGCTTGCTGACCAGCCGCAGCTTACCACTTCTGTTCTTCGTGCCCTGGTGGAAAAACATGCGGAAGGGCTTTACCCGGTTGTGGCGCCGATGGTGATAGACCGGCGTGCAAATCCTGTTCTATTTGATCAAACGACCTTCCCCGATCTGCTGACTCTCGAAGGAGACGTTGGCGGCCGGGCGATTTTCCATAAACATCGCGTCGAATATTTGCCCTGGCACGACGACCGACTCCTGCTCGATGTGGATACGCCAGAAATGTACCAGCGCCTGATCGCAGATGACACCTTATGAGCCCGCACGCCTCGATTCTCCCACTCATGGAGCGTGCGGGATGATCTCAGCGATCATCCTTGCTGCTGGCGAGTCAAAGCGGATGGGAGTGCCAAAAATGTTGTTGCCCTGGGGAGATAAGACTGTAATTGAGCACGTGGTCAACACGTTTTTGACGGCAGGCATTGAAGATATTGTAGTGGTAACCGGGGGAGCCTATAACTATGTAGAAAAAGCGATAGACCAGTATCCGGTTCGGAAAATTCAAAACCCGAATTATGCAGCGGGTGAAATGATCTCTTCCATTCAATGTGGGCTACGAGAGATGCCTGAACGAACGCTGGCGGCGTTGATTGGTCTCGGGGACCAGCCTCAGATCCAGGGGAGGAACATAAGCGCGATTTGTGATGCATACAAAAAGAGCAGATCTCCCCTGGTAATCCCGAGCTTCCAAATGAAGCGCGGTCATCCCTGGCTGGTGGCACGCCCATTCTGGCAAAAGCTCCTCGGTTTACAAGCACCCCAAACACCGCGTGATTTTTTGAAGGACCATTCGGACCAGATTCAGTATGTGAATCTGGATACACCAGCTATCCTGGCAGACCTGGACACACCGGATGATTACGAGAAATCTCGCCCGTAGGTTCATTTCCTTTTTCATCCCAAATCATTAAAAGGTTACATCCCCCACCAGGCGCTTGTGAAGTGTGTACAATAGTACTAGCTATCTTTGCACATTTGTTATGTCATTCTTACGGAATCACTGGAATGCATCATGTCAAATCTGTAAAATACATGGAAGCTGCATGGTCACAATGACAAACAAGAGCAATTTTTTCTTTAGTTTGATTCTTACAATGAGCCTGCTCCTGACTCAAATCGGGGGAGTCCTCGCCGCACCTATCCTGCCAAGGCAGTCTACCGTGGGCGGGATGATCCAGAGCATCACCCTTGAGTCAGATACCGTTACCGGGGTGACGTTGGTGAGTATAGATCTCATGGATGCGAATCAGGTATTGCAAACCATTCGAGTCAGTCTGGAAACGGCGATTGCACAGGGATTTGTTGTACTTGATGAGGATGGAAAGCCTAACATCAACAATGCTGCACTGGGGAAATCTGTGGAGATTGATCCATCGAGTATCATTCCCACCCGCCAAGAAACTGAGCACCCTGTAGGGAGCGCACTGGCTACTTTCTTTGCCGACATTGCTGGCATGGACTATGAAACGATTATGACTGCTCATGAACAAGGCGTTGGCTTTGGAGTGATTGCGCAGACCTTATGGCTGACCACAAAGCTTGATGGTGATTCGGAAATCTTCGAAGCGATGATCGAGGCCAAACAAACGGGCGACTTTAGTACTTTCGTTCTTGAAGATGGCTCTTCACCGGAGAATTGGGGACAGCTACGAAACGCAATTCTGGATAAAGACGAGAAGAACAGCGTTGGGGTTGTGATATCCGACTCCGCTCATAATAACAGCCAGGGCAATAACGGTAATGGGAACGGGAATGACAACGGTAATGGAAATATGAGTGATAAGGACAAGGATAAGGAAAAAGATAAAAATAAGGGCAGGGATAAAGACAAGGGCCCGGACAAAGACAAAAAGAAATAGTTGCTGCCAAGAAGGAACATCAGGATCAGGCAGGTCGTTCAGACTTGCCTGATTTATTTTAATTTGTAAAAGTATGCATTCGTTTGGCGTACTTGAAACCCCATTGTTCGATACAACTGGTTTGCCGCTTCACGCTGCGGGTTGGACGTGAGCGATACCCCATCCACTCCAGCCGCCCGCGCCAGTTCAATCGCGTGGCGGACGAGAGATTCACCAATCCCTCTCCTGCGTGCTCTCTCGTCTACTACCACATCTTCGATAATGGAACGCAACCCTGTGGGCACACGGTAAACTGTAATGCACAAGATTCCCTCAATGGGACCCCTTGCATCCGGCTCGCGTGCTACCAGAAGGGTGGACGATTCTGACTCGATCAGTTCCTTGAGCTCCTCCCGCGTGGGAGGGATTTTATGTGAACCCAGCTGTGGCACGAGTCGCTGCAAGGCTTGGTGAAGTTCATCAGTGACTTCAGAAACAATATGAATATGCATAGAGACTAGGCAGGATTCGCTCCCCCAATTTTCGGAAAAAAGCTCAGCAACACGTAATACAACACATACACAAGTGAAATCCAGACGATCCACTGCGGTACGCTGGGATATTGCAACAGGCCCCAGACACCAATACCGAAGTAGAGATAGGTCAGGATCAAGGTCAGGCGGCGTAGACGTGTGTTGCGGCTCGGATAAACATACTTCACCGGCACAAACACCATGATATTGCAAAGAACCAGAAGTGCGAAATTGAACCAGGGATTAAGTCCCAGAAGCATCATATAGATTACAAGGAAATTCCAAACGGAGGGAAAGCCCTTAAAGAAGAACGACTGTTCATCTGTCTTTGCGTCCACCTGGCTGAACTGGTAAGCGGATGTGAGAAGGATGGAAAATGCCCCAGCCAACTCGAAACCGGCGGGCATAAGGTTGGGCGCTTTGATCAAAATAAGAGCTGCGACGACCACGTAGTTGAGGTAATCAATAATATTGTCCATCAAACCACCGTCGACGCCTTTAGCGTATTCTTTTACATGAAACCAGCGCGCCAGCATTCCATCGAAGCCATCCACGAACATAGCAATCACGATCCACAGAATCGCTGCGCGCCAGTTCTCTTCAAAGATCGCCAGCAGCGTGAGAAATCCCCAAATGGCGCCCGTAGCTGTAAAAAAATGCACACTCCAGGCAAGGGTTTTTCTAACCAGTAATGGGAGTTTTTCAAACATAATCACCTCAACAAACCTCAACGCCAGTGATTATAAAGGCAAAGGCGTGGCATACGCCACGCCTTTCAATTTTATTGTCTCACCAACCCTACTGTCATATTTTCGCCTTCGAAACCATCTTCGGCAGTGGACGCTCCTTGCGGCGGGCTCGCAAATTCGAGCCTGGCAGTGAGCGTTTCGGCGGTGATGTATTCCTTGTGCGCCTCAATCGCGGACTGTAATCCTGGAGATGCCTGGACGAACAACTGGATCCGATCCGCGACATCCAGTTCCGCACTCTTACGCAGGTCCTGGACGCGGCGGACAAACTCCCGCGCGAGTCCCTCCTGCACTAACTCAGGCGTCAGGTCTGTGACGAGCGCCGCGACATAGGCGCCCTCTTCTGCCACGGCAAAACCTTCTTTCGCAAGCGCCTTTACTTCTACTTCCTCAGGCAACACGTCATAGGAATCGCCGTTGACCCGCACCTTCAGAGACTTTCCTTCCAACAGGGTATGCGCGGCATCTTCCGCATTCATCGCAAGGATCGCTTTCTGGATCGCAGGGAATTTATTCCCGTACTTTTGCCCGAGCTGCTTTGGCAACGGCTTGACCGTATGCGAGATAGCTTCTGTAGATGCATCCAGCAAGCGGACGTGTTTCACATTCAATTCATCGGTGAACAGATCAGCGTACGTCTTAACCGCCTTGCGCTCCGAGGCATTGCCAACGGAGAATGCGGCTTCTGCCAGCGGCTGGCGCACCTTGCGGTTCGCCTTTTGGCGGGCGGAATGACCGAGCGAGACCAGCCGCATCACCAGTGCCATGTCGCGGTTGAGAGACTCATCGATCATCTCTGGAAGCACCTCGGGCCACTTTGCAAGATGAACCGACTCTGGTGCCGCTTCATCCACTGAACGGACCAGGTTCTGGTACAGCTCTTCGGCAAGGAAAGGCATAGAGGGAGCCAGCAATTTCGCCACCGTAACCAGAGCCGTGTACAGGGTGGAGTAGGCAGCTTGTTTATCAGAGTCCGACTCTGATTTCCAGAAGCGGCGGCGCGAGCGGCGCAGATACCACGTGGACATCTTCTCCACGAACGCTTCGATCGGGCGTGTCGCGTTGGGTACATCATAGCTTTCGTATGCCGCCGTCACGTCACGGACGAGCACATTGAGTTCGGATAACAGCCAGCGATCCAGATCGCTGGTAGCGATCGGCAACGTGGTGACGGTGGGTTGATCGAGATTCGCATACGTCACGAAGAACGAATAGACGTTCCACAACGTGAGCGTGAAGCTGCGTATGACCTCGCCCACCAACTCCGAAGAGAAGCGACGCTCCTGTCCCGGCGGAGTCGCCGTGTATAAATACCAGCGGAAGGCATCCGCGCCATGCGCGTTCAACACATCCCACGGGGCAATGATGTTGCCCCTGCTCTTGGACATCTTCTGCCCTTCGCCGTCCAGGATCAGGCCCAGGCTGATCACATTCTTGAACGACACTTTATCGAACAGCAATGTGCTGATGGCATGAAGCGAGTAAAACCAGCCGCGTGTTTGATCGACCGCTTCACAGATATAATCGGCGGGGAATTGCTCCTCGAACTTCTCCTTGTTTTCGAATGGATAATGCCACTGTGCAACCGGCATGGATCCTGAGTCGAACCACACATCGATCAGGTCAGGCACGCGCGTCATCTTCCCGCCGCAGTCCAGACAATCCCAATAGACCTGGTCCACGTACGGTCGATGCAAATCCAGATCGCTCAGGTCACGCCCCGCCTTCTGAGAAAGCTCCTGCACCGATCCAATACCCTCACGATGTTTGCACGATTCACATTCCCAGATCGGCAGCGGTGTTCCCCAATAACGCTCGCGACTCAACGCCCAGTCTATATTATTGGCAAGCCAGTTTCCGAATCGACCTTCCCTGGTATGCTCAGGCACCCAGTTGATCGTATTGTTCAAAGCAACCAGCTGATCTCTATGGGCGCTCGTGCGGATGTACCATGATTCGCGCGCGTAATAGAGCAGAGGTGTATGGCAACGCCAGCAGAACGGATAGGTATGAGTGTAGGCTTCGGCTCTGAAGAGCAGCCCCCGTGCCTGCAAATCTTCGATAATGAATGGGTCCGCATCCTTGACGAACACGCCGCGCCACGGCTTGACTTCCGGGATAAATGTCCCATCCGGAAGAACCGTCATCAGCACCGGCAAATTATGCTCGCGTGCCATGTCCATGTCTTCTGCACCAAAAGCGGGAGCCATGTGCACCAGCCCGGTACCGTCTTCGGTTGTGACAAAATCGCCAGTCACCACAAAATGCGCGGGCTTGTCTGGCGGCAGGAAGGTGAACAGAGGTTGATATTTCACACCGCTTAGTTTCTTACCTTTGAGTGTCTCAAGCACCAGTACCTCTTCGTCGCCAAAAACTTTCTGGACGAGAGATTTGGCAAGGATCAACTTCTCTTTGTTTTCATTATTGACGCGCTCCACAATGACATACTCCACATCCGGGTGCGCAGCGACGGCCACATTCCCTGGCAGTGTCCAGGGCGTCGTCGTCCATACCAGCAGGGAAACATCCGGCTGATCCACAAGCGGCATCCGGACAAAGACAGAAGGGTCGGTCGCTTCCTCGTAGCCAAGCGCGACCTCATGGTCGGCAAGGGGCGTGCCGCACCGCGGACAATAAGGCACAACTTTATAACCCCTATAGAGCAGATCTTTGTCCCAGAAGTTTTTCAAAATCCACCAGACCGACTCGATGTATTCGTTGGTGTACGTCACATAGGCATCTTCGAGATCTACCCAGAACGCGATGCGATCCGTGAGGCGCTCCCAATCCTGAATATATGTAAAAACGGATTTCCGGCACAACTCATTGAATTTATCGATGCCATATTCTTCAATCTGGTGCTTGTTTTTGATGCCCAGCTGTTTTTCCACTTCGATTTCTACTGGCAAGCCGTGTGTATCCCACCCGCCGCGCCGGGATACGTGAAAACCGCGCATGATCTTATAGCGCGGGAACATATCCTTAAAGGCGCGCGCCAGTACATGGTGCACACCAGGCTTTCCATTCGCTGTCGGTGGTCCTTCATAAAAAACGTATTCGGGTTTACCCTGGCGCTGTTCTACAGTCTTTTTGAAGATCTCAGCTTGTTTCCAAAACTTCAGCACATTCTCTTCCATCGAAGTCACATGGAGTTTCGGCGATACAGGTTTAAACATGGCTCATCTCCTGGTCGGTGAATCGCTAGCCTTATCGTTAAAAGAAAAACTCTCATCTCGAACAGAGACGAGAGCAAAGCTCCGCGGTACCACTCTGATTCCCCACAACGCGTGGGGCACTCATTGGATGACTAACATCATCCTGTTCTGATAACAGAGAACAACTCCGGCTTGCTTACTCAGGTTTCAGCTCGCGGCTCCGAGATGATTTTCGATCTGCTGGGTTGACCTGCTTTCACCCTGTGGTCTTCGACCACGTGCAGGCTCTCTGACAACTTCGCAGATTTACTCGTTCTCTTCAACGCCTTTTCTTGCTGGGATTATGCCACAATTCATTTTGACCGTCAACAAGCTGCGGGTACTTATGAACTCGCACCTTCCAAAACAAAAATAGTGATCTCAGGCGGGCAATTGATGCGCAGGGGCAATCTCGCCATTCCCACGCCGCGATTTGTATATTGGAACATCTCCCGGACTCTGTATAGCCCGCTGGGATATTTTCGTCCCAGGTACGGCAAAATGGGAGGTCCGATAAAGGGAAGCACCACTTGCCCGCCATGAGTGTGCCCGGAAAGCTGCAGATCAAACCGGCCAGTGGCTGCACTGGTATCGGCAAAGTCTGGTTCATGCGCCAGTAAGATTGCCGAGCTCTCATCAGGTAGCTGAGCGATTACATGGTCGAGGCGAACATCACCTTTCCAGACATCATCCACTCCGCATAAGTGCAGGGTCTCCACGCCGCTCTTAAGGGTAAATACAGCGTTGGTAAGCTCCGTGATACCGGAAGTAGATAACATCTGGCGTACAGTTTCGACATCTGTCCAATAATCATGGTTTCCAAGCACTGCAAAGGTTGGGATGGAACTGGCCAGGCGTGACAACCCGAAAATCAAATCATCAACCATTTGTGGTGAAATATCAACCGGATCATGTCCAATTACAAAATCGCCGGTAATCAACAGCACATCCGGTTTTTCCTCAAGGACCAGATCGGCGACATACTGTAAACGTGTCGGGTTCATCCAGCCCCCCATGTGGATGTCACTGATCTGCGCGAGGCGCAGACCTGAAAATTGGCGTGAGAGCCTGGGAAGTTTCAAGTGCACAGTTTCTACTGTAAACAAGTTGGGTTCCACCCACAAACTGTAACTGACGCCGCCAATCCCCAGAAGCAATACATCCAGCGCCGCGACACCTGTCAATTTGAGGAAGTCGCGGCGCGAGATTTGCCTTTTTTGCTTCACGGCTTATGGACTGAAGATCTCATCACTCTTCGCCGCCATGATGAAATCGTTCTTGTGCAAACCGCCGATCTTATGCGTCCACCATTGTAGAGTTACCCGACCCCATTCCGTGATGATTAACGGATGATGATTTTCTTCTTCAGCCGCTGCGCCGACCTTATTCGTAAATTCCAACGCCTGGGCAAAGTTCTTGAACTTGAAAGCTTTCTCCAGTCGTTTCATCCCGCCGATTTCTTTTACCTGCCATTGATCCACATGAGGCAACAGGTCATTGATTTCGGCGTCTGTAAGCATTGGCTCATCACCGCGGCAAGCCACACATTTTCCAGCTGCCAGGTTCGTCATACAAGGCTCCTGTTCACTGTAACCCTTCCACAAGCATCTGAATATCGTCTACACGAGGCAAATGCACGCGCAGCACTTTTCTGCCTGCTTCCATCAGCGCCTCATAATCTCCCAGAGCCTGTGCACGAATCAACGTGCCAAACGTCAGCCCTTCTGTTGGCACGTCCATGTCGGATGCCGGGTCGGCGGTAATGACAAGGAACAGAGCATTGTCAGGACCACCCTTGTGAAACTGCCCGGTCGAGTGTTGGAAGCGCGGACCGAAGCCAGCGGTCACCGCGTTACCGGTCCTGGCGCGGATGGCAGCGCGCATCTCCTGCAGCTTTTGGATCATGTCTTCCTTGCGCGGTACATAAGCATTGATGGCAACATAGCCGTTCGGTTTTGCTTCGGCAAGAAAGTTCTTCAAGACCTCTGCCAGCGTAGAGCCGCTCATGCTGGAGGAAGAAAACACTTTAACGCCATCGATCGTCGCCACAGGGGTGCCTTCATCCAGTTGACCGCTCTTCTGATAATCCGCAATCTTCGCCTTCGTGATCTTTTTGCTCGTCTCGACGTTGGGCTGGTCGAAGGCGTTCACACCTAGAATAGAGCAGGCAATCGCTGTTGCAATTTCCCATCGATACATTTCCGCGCCTACCTCGTATAGGTCGGGAATCGCATATTCAATGACCGGGTGACCTGCTTCGCGAAATACCTTCAGGTTCTCGTCGAGTTCACCTGTTTGCCGCAGATAAATGAACAATCGGTCATTCCCGTAGGCTGCAGCATCGCCAATTGGCTCAAGGGGGACAGGCAGGATCCCTTTACCACCCTTTCCGCTGGATTCGGCGATAATTTGCTCGATCCAATGTGCAAAGGCGGAGACAGGCGCGTCTGCCAGGATCGTAAGCTTGTCGCGGCCCACGAGGGCGCCTTCTCCCAGCACAGCTCCCAGTGCCAATCCGGGATTGCGTGCCGCGGGAACATGCGCTCCGCTCTGTTGCTTCATCCAATCTGCGCGGTCGAGGAAGCGCTCCAAATCCAGGCCGATCAAGGCGGCAGGAACCATACCAAAGTCTGTCAGCGCGGAGAAACGTCCGCCAACGCTTTCGTCGGAGGAGAATATCGTTCGGAAATTGTTTTTTCGAGCGAGCGCTTCGAGCGAAGTGCCCGAATCTGTCGTAGCGACAAAGCGTGACCCATCCTCATGGCTCAATGCCCAGAAATAATCCAGGGCGGCCATCACTTCCGCGGTCCCCCCCGATTTGCTGGCAACAATATACAGGCTTTTATCAGGCGGAAAGCTTTCCCCGGCGTGCGCCACCTGGACCGGGTCGGTGGAATCAAGGATCGCCAGCGAAACTGGAGACTGGATGTTTGCCGCGGACTGTAGAGAACTAAACACTTCTGCCGTGAGGGACGAACCACCCATCCCTAAAACAAGAACACGATCGATTCCTTCTTTACGAACTTCTTCTGCAAATGTCTTGTAGACAGGAAGCAGCGCACGCGCCTTGTCGGGAGAGTCCAGCCAGCCCATGCGCTTTTTCACTTCCGCCTGACCTTCCGGGTCAGTGGTCCATAATGTGGGATCATGCTTCCACAAGCGCTCGGGAACAGAATCTGATTCGAGCTGTGCAATGCGTTTGGCAACGGGTTCCGCGAGCGGTCCGAGGTCCGAGGCGGCACTTGTCTTTCGCTCCTCAATCGTTTTTAGCAGTTGTGCGAACGCGTCCGCAAAGGCTTTGACTCCCTCATCTTCCAATTCCTGCGTGACTGTATCCATGGAGATGCCCTTGGCTTCCAGCTGGTGGATCGCATCCTTTGCATCGTCGAGTCCGCGGGTGATGGTTATCTCCGCCACGCCGTGCTCACGAAACGCTTCAAGCGTGGAGGGTGGAACGGTATTGACCGTGTCGGGGCCGATCAGATTGTCCACGTACATCGTATCTGGATAAGCCGGATTCTTCGTACTTGTGCTTGCCCACAACGGTCGCTGGACGCGCGCGCCTTTGACCTTGAGGTTTTCCCACCGACGGCTCGAAAAAGTCTGTTCATAGGCATCGTAGGCAAGCTTTGCATTCGCAATAGCGGCTTTGCCTTTCAGGGCTGAGTCTTCTGGCAGCTTTGGGTCGACCTTTGAATCGACTCGCGAAACAAAGAAAGAGGCGACCGAAGCAATATGATTCACAGAATGCCCGGCAGCAATATGGTCTTCCAGTCCACTGAGATAGGCTTCCATCACCTCGGCATAACGCGCCAGCGAAAAAATGAGTGTGATGTTGACGTTTATACCGGCGGCTGTCGCTTTGCGGATCGCGGGAAGCCCGGCTTTCGTCGCCGGGATTTTGACCATCAGGTTGGGACGTCGAACGCGCGCCCAGAGCTGTTCCACTTGCGCCAGAGTCGCTTCGGTGTCATGCGCGACATCCGGGCTGACCTCGATACTAACGTATCCATCGCCACCATCCGTCTCCTCGTAGAGTGGCGCGAACAAATCGCAGGCTGCCCGAATATCTTCGATGGCAAGCTGCCAGAAGATCTTTTCGGCGTCCCAGCCTGCCCACGCCAGGGAGGTGAGCGCTGCATCATAATCCTTGCTCTTGGCGATGGCATTATTGAAGATGCTGGGGTTGGATGTCATCCCGCGGATATCACCGCGCTCAATCATCGCTTTGAGTTCGCCGTTTTCCAACTGCTTGCGCTGGATGTTATCCATCCAGAGAGATTGCCCCAAAGAAGTGAGCTTTTCAATCCTGTTCATAGGTCCTCCACTTTACTAAGCACGAGATTTGCTTAGTTTTCTTCCATATTCCTGATTTTAGCGACACGTCTCGCCAGCCGTTCTCCGCCGGGCTCATTCCCTGCATAGTGCGCTTCTAAAAACGCGTTTATCAAGGCGGAGGCGAGCTCCGGTCCAATCACTCGCGCGCCCAGGCAAAGCACATTCATGTCATCATGCCGGACGCCCTGTGCAGCAGAATACGTGTCATGACAGATCGAAGCAAACACGCCTTTCATTTTGTTCGCGGCAATACACGCGCCTACACCGGATCCACAGACCAAAATCCCACGTTCTGCCTGGCCGTTTTGAACCGCTCGTCCCACCTTTTCACTGTAATCCGGGAAATCTACGGGGTCGGCGCTATTGGTGCCCAGATCAATCGGTTCGTGCCCGGCATCCTGTATGGCATCCAGCACTGTTTTTTTTAGTGGGAAACCGGCGTGGTCAAATCCAACAGCGACTTTCATAAATGCTCCTCAACCAGTTCCGCCTGCAGGGAGAACTGGTTTCATATCAACTCTTTTGCCTTTGCAACCACATGTTCCACAGTAAAACCAAACTTCTCAAAGATGACCTTATAGGGAGCAGAAGCGCCGTAATGATCGATTCCAATCACGGCTGTAGCATAGCGCTCCCAGCCCAGCGTGGCTCCCGCTTCGACAGCCAGCCGGGCAGTGATATTCTTTGGAAAGACCGACTCGCGGTAGGCTTCATCCTGCTCCTCGAAGAGTTCCCAGCTGGGGAAGGAAACCACGCGCGTTTCGATGCCTTCTCCAAACAACCGTTGCGCCGCCGTATAGATCAGACTCACTTCGGAGCCAGAGGCCATGAGAATCAGCTTCGGGTTCTCGCCAAAGTCCTTCAATACATAGGCACCCTGAGACAACTTTACAAAAGGTCCAATGGCAAGTGTTGGCACACTCTGACGAGTCAATGCCAGGGCTGTGGGGCTGTGCTTGCGTGTGAGTGCCACGCGCCAGGCCTGGGCGACTTCATTTGCATCCGCAGGTCGGATCACAGTGAGGTTGGGAACCGCGCGCAGAGCCATCAAATGCTCGATTGGCTGGTGCGTAGGACCGTCTTCGCCAAGACCGATGCTGTCGTGGGTAAACACAAAGATGGATGGAATGCTCGAAATCGCTGCAATGCGGATGGCGGGTTTCATGTAATCCGAAAAGATCAGAAACGTCCCGCCATAGGCAATCAAGCCGCCGAACAAGTTTATGCCGTTTAATGCTGCAGCCATCGCATGTTCACGCACGCCAAAGCGAAAATAGCGCCCGCCTGGGTTATCCTTTTGAAAATCGCCTGCTTCGTCGAATTTCGTGTTATTCGAGGGCGTCAAGTCTGCCGAGCCTCCGACGAGTTCCGGGAGTTTTTCCGATAACGCGTTCAGCACTTTGCCCGAGGATGCACGGGTTGCCAGTCCCTTTTCGTCGGCAGGGAAGACCGGTAGATCGGCATCCCAGCCCTGAGGAAACTCGCGATTGAGACGCCGTTCCAATTCAGCACCTGCTTCGGGATACGCCTGTTTGTAGGCGTCGAAGCGCTTCATCCATTCTGTCTCGATCTCACGGCCGTGTTCGACAGCATCACGATAGAATTCCAGTACATCGCCAGGGATGAGGAAGCGCGGCTCGAGAGGCCAGCCAAGGTTTTCCTTCGCCGCGTTCAATTCCTCATCGCCGAGTGGTTCGCCATGTGCTTTGGCAGTCCCCTGCTTTTTCGGCGCGCCAAACCCAATCGTCGTGCGCACTGCGATCAGTGAGGGGCGCGGGTCAGCTTTCGCGGCCTGGATCGCCGCGTCGATGGCTTCCACGTCGTTGCCATCCGCGACGGTTTGTACGTGCCAGCCATATGCCTCGAAGCGTCCCCCGCGGTCCTCGGTGAACGCCAGATCGGTAGAACCATCAATCGAGATGTGATTGTCGTCATAGAGGTAGATGAGTCGTCCAAGCTGTAAATGTCCCGCCAGCGACGCGGCCTCCGAGGAAACGCCTTCCATCAAATCCCCGTCGGTCACGATCGCATAGATATACGACTGGATAATTTCATGCCCGGGCTTGTTGAACTCCGCGGCAAGATGTGTTGCAGCTATCGCCATTCCCACGCCTTGCCCGAACCCCTGCCCAAGCGGACCTGTGGTCGTCTCCACGCCAGGGGTCACGCCATATTCAGGATGTCCAGGCGTTTTGCTCCCGAACTGCCGGAAGTTCTTAATCTCGTCCATCGAGAGATCATACCCCGTCAGGTGCAGAAGAGAATACAGGAGCATCGAACCATGCCCGCCTGAAAGGATGAAGCGATCGCGTCCTGCCCATTTCGGGTTGCCAGGGTTGTGACGGAGATGACGGGTCCATAAGGCAAACGCCATGGCAGCGGCGCCCATGGGGAGTCCTGGATGACCGGAATTTGCTTGCTGTACAGCATCCGCTGCCAGAAAACGGATCGTATTAATCGCACGAGTCTGAAGATCGTCTATCATATGTATTGTACCTGTTCGAGTGAGATAGTCCATTTTACCATTGGGACAACGCGGATATAATCGAAAATAACGATTTCATTCCGGAGAATGCATTTGCACCCCTCTACCTCTATCGCCGTACAGTTTGCCCCGTTCCAACGCGTGTTGCATGTACAAGAGTTTGGCAATGGGAATATCAACGACACGTATCTCGTTACCACCGATGCGGATGAACAAAACCAGCCCGAAGAAAAACATTTCATCCTGCAACGCATTAACACGCAGGTCTTCAAACAACCGAGACTGATCATGCAAAACATGCGTGTCTTCACCGATCATATGCGCCGTCGCGCACGAGAGGAAGGACATCGCTGGGAAATGCCGCGTGTGATTCCAACCTTTGAGGGGCATGATTTCTATATTGACGTGCAGGGAAACTTTTGGAGAGCCATCAGTTATATAGATGGCTCTCGCTCGTATGAAACGATCAAAGATACCAAACTCGCCTATGAAGTGGGCTATGCACTCGGCACTTTCCAGTATCTCATCAGCGATCTTCCAGTTGAGAAGCTTGCGGATACACTGGAAGGCTTTCACATCATGCCGCGTTACCTGCAGGGGTTCGATCAGGCCTTCTCACATAACGGGCATTCATCGAGCGCAGAAGCAAAGTACTGCCTGCACTTTGTGGAAAAGCGACGTGCGTTTGCAAGTGTGCTCGAAACCGCGCGGGAGCAGGGCAGGCTTCGTCTTCGACCGGTCCACGGCGACCCAAAGGTGAACAATGTGATGATTCAGGAGTCCACGGGGCGCGCCATCAGCCTTGTAGATCTGGATACCGTCAAGCCGGGGCTTGTGCATTATGACATTGGGGACTGCATGAGGTCCGGATGCAACCCACTGGGAGAGGAAACGGAGGATTGGGAAGCAGTTTGCTTCGACCCTGAAATCGGTGCGGCGATTCTGGAGGGATATCTCACGCAGGCACGCCACTTCCTGACGCCAGCCGATTATGACTATCTTTTCGATTCGATCCGGCTGATGACCTTCGAACTGGGTGTCCGTTTCTTCACGGACTATCTGGCAGGAAATGTCTATTTCAAAGTGAAACATCCGCAGCACAATTTGCAGCGTGCGCTTGTACAATTCAAGTTAACCGAATCCATCGAAGCGCATGAAGACGAGATTCGCCACATCATTCAAGGTATGGTTTCCCCGGCGATATGATCGAACACGCATTTACGCTGATCCCTTTTTCGGCTCCACACATCCCAGCAATCTCTCTCAGCGGAACACTTTTGCTTGAAAATCATGTTCTGACTTTGCATTACTCCGTTACCGGGCATACAGATCGTGTTTTGCTGCCACCCACCTCACTGCCCCCAACTCGTAAGGATGAGCTATGGAAAGGAACATGCTTTGAATGTTTCCTGGCGATCAAAGACCAGCCAGGCTACTGGGAGTTCAACTTGTCGCCATCCGGCGATTGGAATGTGTACCGGATAGATGCCTACCGGAGAGTCGGTTTTCGGGAAGAAAGAGCGATTTCGCAACTGCACTTTGAATTCCGCAAAGAATGGAATGGACTCTTGCTTGATGCTTCGGTAGGATTAACACCCCTCTGTGTGCCCGGGTCTCAACTCCAAGTGGCAGTCACAGCAATTATCCAGACCCAGGAGGGTAGCGAGACATATTGGGCACTCACTCATCCTGCGCCACAGGCAGATTTCCACTTGCGGGAGAGCTTTATTCTGGAGCTGGCAGAACAAATTCACCCGTCGCTGCAATCCGCGCCGGACGGTTAATGCTCATCCACGCCAAATACGCCGCTGCAAGTGCATCTAACTCTCTGGAGGAGCGCAGGTTTTCGAGCGGAAGGATGCCCTGGATCAATTTATAGCGGGTCATCTCCTCGAACATGTCAACGGGTTCGGTAAGCTGTATTCCCTGCTCATACAAGATTGCAGTTCGTTGCAGGCGTCCCTCCAGCGTGCGGTGCGGCAACAATTTGTGTCCGCCCAAAGCGTGGAAACAGTCTTGGGGTGAGGTTTCGAGCCATCGCTTGGGATGACTCGTCTCAAAAAATGCCTTGTATCCCGTCTGAGAAGCTTTCTCTCTTAAATCCGCATACACCTCTCGTCCCCTTTTTGTCGACGGCGTGTTGATCACTAAGGTGCTATTTTGAAAATCATGTAAATAGGAGAGAACTTCTGCAACGCCCCACTTCTCAAGAACACTGATCGCTAAATCATCATCCAGTCTCGCAAACGTGACAGGCTTGCGCCCCGAGGAGAGTTCTACACCTGCATAAATGATTGCATCCGATGGCATCGCAAAATCCTCTCGCAGAGATGTTACATGGTAGTGTAGCCGAAAAGAGAATGTAATGCAATACAATCTACATCAACTATCCTGCTATAAACAACCGCCTCGTAAGCGAGGCGGTTGTCTTTTGTTTTCCAGGCAGTCTATCCTAATTACGAAGCGCAATGGGTTGTAGATAGGAATCCAGCAGCGCGTCCATTTGCTCGAACGATTCACAGACAAAGAAGATCGGGTTGAACGCATAGACGGTCTTGGGGATATGTGCGATCGTGGCAACGTCGAACGGCGCAAGAATCACGTCTCCGCCAAAATATCCTTCGCGCTCGATTCCGAAGGTCTCGAACAACGAATGGACAACATTCCAGCCCTCATCCTGCGAGGACATTTGTCCGCGCCGGTGCAGTCCATTCACACCGTCAATAATACGGTAAAGGTCATTCTTGCGAGAATGGAAATGCTCGCTGAGTTGCTCGAAGACATTCCCGGTGTAATCGATGACAGTGTCGCGCGACAGACGGTAAAACTCCATGATGGCATTCGCCAGCTCCGCGCGCCCGGAAATGATCCCCGCGCCGAAGATCTTGAAACGGTTGTCCTCCACCACGAGCCCAAACTCGGTGCTGTACCAGGCAAGGCGCTTGATAACTTCCCTCTCGTCCTGGGTCGCCTTCATATAGGCGGGCGCAAACTTGTCTTCGATGCGTGCATAAAACTCCATGGTCAGGTACGGCAGGTGCCCGAAGATGTCATGGAACATGTCGGGTTCCGGCGTGAACTCCATCTGGTCGCGGCTCCGTAGATAATCTGTAATGAGGAAAATGCGCTGCGCAAACTTCTTATACCAGTCATCTGCCAGCGTATAACGGACAACCGTACGTTCGATGCGCCAGCCGGTATGAGGTGTAATGTGGTCGTTGAGATGAGAGACCATGGGAATGCGGTGTGGGTCCAGTTCGAGTAATCGCAATCCACCCTTGTACTCCTGGCAGATGTGCTCCATTAAGTAAGGCTGGTGCACACCTGCAAACAGATCTGCCCAGATCGCGTGCTGCTCATTTGTAAAATTAATCTCCTGGTTTTCAGAGGAATATTCCAACGATGGATCGATCTGCTGTTCGGCAATATCCCCTGTATAAACCGGTCGTCTCTGGTTTGTGGCCATACTCTAGCCCTTTCTTTAGAATGGCTTTTAAGAACACAAATCGCCTTAATATTCTTAACGATGCCTGAAAGATATTATCACTCCCAAAAAACCGAGTCAAGAACCGGTGACATTGTCTTGGTTACATATCGGATGATACAATCTCCTCAGAATGAACGAGAAATTGAATAGGCACTACAGCTCTTACTTGCCCTGCGTGTCTTACCGGGAAAGTCATTCATATGGATGGCGGAGGGCACTTGGTATGAGTGG
>DATFHE010000340.1:0-4491 GCA_035248745.1 Anaerolineales bacterium
ATATATTGTGCAGTTTTGGGAAGGCTGTTCGAGTGCAACGCCGTAGCCAACCAGTTTTCCTTTGGACTCTGCAACCCAGACGTCCTCAGCAGGACGGTAATTTGGCCATGCCAGTGAAGCACGCAAATATTCTTCCGAGGCATCTTCTCCGTCGCGATCGATCGATTCGATTTCGGTCAGCATTTTTGAGAGAGGTGACAAGTCTTGTTCGGGGACATAGTGACGGATGGTAAATGAATTTTCCATAGCTGCCTACCAATTTGAGTCTTTCTCATATTTCCACTGGATCAACATTTCACCTGCAACCTCTTTGAAGGCAGCTTTATCGCGCCCGGTAAAAAGCCTTTGCCAATTGCCAGCCCGTCCCTTTGACAGGAACGAGGCGATATCTTCATTGCGTTCGGACTGCCACTCTTCATCTGGATTGGATACCATTTCATTAATGATGGTATCTTCCAGCGCTGGAGCCGTCTGGACTCCAAGAAAGCTCCAAAGTCTTTGCATTTCCTCGAAGGGGCGATCCAACACATCTTCGTATCTCAGACTGTAATAGTTTTTGACAAACAACCTGCGTCCTTCGGCTTCCGTTTCCTGTACATTTTTCACCCACCCGGTGGAAACGCGACGGATCACATTTTCGGTAAAGATGGAACGCGTGCCATTTGTGAACTGACCCGGGTCTTTTCGCAATTCTTCCACAATCTGTTTATCTTCCGCTTTCAAAAACCTGGACTCCTCCACCAGATTGCGAAAGCGCTCTGAGACCAACACATCCCGCCCATCACGCACAATATAAATCAATTTTGCGTCGGGGTAGATTGTATGCATGTCGCGGACCGCCTGCCCGTGGATTGTGGATGACGGACTCTTATCTCCAACGATTCGTTTGCCCTCCTTTGCCGCCTCACGCTCCATGATGAAATCCGCGGCGGCGCGCAGGACGAGCGGCGAGAGGTCTCGTCCGCGGTTCCAACGGTTAGACTTGCGCGTCAGCCACTCCTCTATTTCCGGTGTATCCACTAAGGACTTAAGCAGCGGTGGGCGCGTGAAGAAGTGTCCCTGATAATTACAGTGCACATCCGGGTGCAGGCGGATGAGACGCATGAGGAGGGTCGTCCCAGAACGTGCGTGCCCGAAGATGAAAAACTTCTCGCGTGGGAAGAACTGCTTAATCTCTTGTACTTCTTCAGGGCTGATAACAGGAATCGGGTTGCGCTTTTTCTTTTTAGCTTCGCCCTTAAGGAAAATGCGGGCGGCAGATTTAAAACGAGAAAGCATAAATGCAAGACTCCGACTTATCGTTTCCAGTTCAACATCACCAAGCCAGCGAGACAGACCAAAATCCCTAAAATATTAATCCATGAGATTTTATCTTTGAAAATGTAGATCGCCACAGGAACCAGGATCAGCGACGCCACTACATTAACCAGTACCGCGGCAATCCCCAGATTCCAGCCGGAGCGGTACGTAAGCAGGAAGCCAAATTCGATGCCGACAATCGCGATTGCCAGCCCGATGCTTGCCCAGTTGAGTTGTTTAATCTCCGCAGGGATACCATTTGTAGCCGGAAAGAAAAAGAAACCGAGCAATGTGACAACAAAAGCAACCGCATATGTGACTAACAGGGAAACGGTGAAGTTGACATTCGACGGCGTGCTCTTGGCAACAAAGTGATACAGCGCGCTCGAGACGATTGCCAGGGAGATAGAAAAATAGAATAAGAACATAGGCTGTTTCATCTTCGTGGGGGGATTGTAACCGCAGAGTCCTTTTATTTCTTTGCGTGCTCAGTGACTCGGCGGTGAGTCAAGTATCTTCAAAATAAACTCGGCTGTTCGCTTGCCAGAGGTTCCGTCAGTAAACGTGATCTCATCTTCGATGAACTTCCTGCGCTCTGCCGCGTCGAGCGAGGGACTCTGGAGATACAGGTTGATCGCCTCGCAAAGTTCTTTTTCATTCCTTGCAACTCGCCCAGCCTTCGCGTCACGGAAGCGTTTGTGTGTGGGCCAGTTGCCAATCTTCTTCAGCGAGAGCGAGAACTTCTTCGGCTTGTTCCATCCGCCGGGGACGTCGATCACCGCCGCGACGATCGGCGTGTCGTGGACCGCGGTCTCGACGACCATTGTAGAATACACAGTCACCAGCACATCTGAGTGCGCCATCATGGATGATTTTTCGTCCATGTCTTCGCCGCCATAGTAACCGAGCGAGCCGCCCAGGGCAACAGGCTGCACAACATGCACGTGTGGATATTGTTTCTCCAGCGCAAAGATCCGTTCACGCTCTTCGGCAAAGATTCTCGGCTTATCCTGGAAGTGGCTTGGATGCAGGCGGACCAACAATTGCGAAGGTTCCGCCAAGGAGCTGGATGAGATCAGTTCTGCCAGCGCTTCCACATTTGGAAAGTTCGGCGCGAAATGGACGAACGAACACGCATACGAGATTAACTTGCGATTCGGGTCGAGTCCGTGCAGCTTGAAATATTCTTCTTTCGATAACTGCCACTGCTTGCGAAAATATCCATCATAGGATGGGATTCCGCCGATATGCACGCGTGCCGGAGCCCAGTCGGAGCCGTAGACCAGTTCATCCTTTTGCAGCTGCGACCAGCAGGTAGCGTAATCCACCGCCGCGCCGCGGATGGCATAGCTCGACGGGTTGTCCCAGCCGACGATTGACGCCATCGTCGGTATGGTATGCCGAGTCGCTTCACGGAGAAGGTAACGGTCCGTGCGCCAGCCTGCCGTCGAAGCGATGACGAGGTCAGGCTTGTGTGAGGCAAACAGATCGGTATACAGGTTGGGAACGAACCGGTTTTGAATCCTCACGAGAAGATTGCGAGCGAAGGCGAATGTCCGCAAGACGAGGATCGCCAGGGCAGCAGGAATCCAGATCCCCAAACGGAACTTCCACGAATTCTCGACCCAGACCTCCCAGATGTGACTGTCCATGGCTTCGGTGTTAATACGCCAAGACCCGCCCACGCGTCGCAGATAGGCGAGCAGCCATTGCAGGCGCGGCTTGAATCTCGTAGCATAGGCGTTTGCTTGTTTGAGACGCAGACCCTCAAAAGTGAGTCCCGGGCGACCAAAGCGGCTGGAGATTTGAGACTCGGTTTCATCGTCGGTGAGAACCACAACTTCCACACCCGCATCCAGCAGCGTCGAGATGACATCGCTCTGGAGGAAATAGATGAGTGCCATGCCGTGGTCGGCGGAGATAAAGATTTTCTTGGTCACGAATAATACCAAGTGAATATCTTGTTATATACTGCCAACAACATTTTCTTAATTGGTCCTAATTGCAACACGCGGCGCGCCAATCCGGTTCTCTTTTTCCTTCTTACTTTTTTACTTTCCTTCAATTCCCCTCGCAAATACCCTAGCGTATTGGACAAATTCATCGCCAGTGGGTCGGGCACCATCAGCCGCAGTAAACCAGCATCGTTCATACGCTTGTCCAGTTGGCGGACCTGTCCCATTGGCTTGTCCATGTCAAAGGGCAGGAATTGCTGAAGGGTGGATTTGTAGGCGGTGAACTGCCAGTGCGAAGCGCCTGCAACAGCAGTTACGTCTTTGTACACAAGTTTCCAATCTCTAGTCTCCGCATAGACTTTCTTGTTCTCCTCTTCCGTCTGCCCCAGGGAGAGATTGAACTCGAGAAATGTTTCCCACGGGATGAATTGTCCTTCTTCGAGTTTTGCATTTTCCCGCGCCCACTTAAGTGTGGACTCAATAAACTCCGGCGGCGTACGAAAGGGACGCGCGGTCACCATGCCGACGTTTGGGAATGTTTCGAGGATTTCCACAGAGCGAGAGAGCCATTTTGGAGAAAACAAAACATCACTGTCGGTGTAAGTGATAATCTCACCCGGCGCGCCCGCCAGCATCACGTTCCAGGCGCCGCCTTTGCCCATGTTTTTTTCAGCAAGGACCAGGTATTGAATCCGTTCTTCTTCTTTTTCCCTGACGAGAAAGTCACGCACTTCGGGGCAGGAACCGTTGTCGAAGACCATCAGATCGAAGGGCAATCCCGCATCCCTGCGCATCGACTCCATGCATACTTTCAAGACATCCAGGGTTTCGCTGTAGAAACCGCTCAGGAAAGGGATGTAATTCAGCAGCGCCACCGTGATCCGCTCGGGGCGGGCGACATCTTTGACGAATTTGGCAGGGTTTTGGCCTTTGCGCATGTTCGATACTCGTGGTTCGGGATTCGATGTTCAGCAATCGAGGTTCGATTATCGTTTCCCAAATATCTTCATAATTCGTTTCTTCCATCTCTTCGGTCTTGCCACGTTTTCGATCGTAGCTGCAGGTAAAAAGAAAAATATTCTTCGCAGGAATAGTTCCACGCCGCGCATGAAGCGCAGATAGGACATCTTCGGGCGGACAAGTTTATCACCAACCATTTGATGGGTTGCATCCAAAATCGTATAGCGGATGTTGGCTTCCCCACCGGCAAGGCGGATGTTCTCGTCCGTGTCAGGAT
>DATFHE010000341.1:0-3064 GCA_035248745.1 Anaerolineales bacterium
GGTTCTGGCGAACGCGGTTCCGGAAATGTCGTAAGTGAGACTCGTGAGGTCAGTGGTTTTCGCGCTCTAGAAATTGACTATCCTGCCGAAGTAGTCATCAGGCAAGGCAGTCTGGAATCGCTCACTATCGAAGCAGAAGACAACCTCCTGCCAGGGTTGAAGACTGAGGTTACAAACGGCGTGCTTGAAATTTTCTACAAGACAGAGAAGGATAAACACGTCAATCCCACCAGGGCGGTTAAGATTACCATCGTCGTCAAGGATCTCGCAGATGTCGAATTCAACAGCGCCGGCGAACTGGTGATCGAAGGACTCAAGACAAACAGCCTGGATGTTTCTCTGAGTGGGGCAGGTAATCTGGAGCTTGATCACGTCCAATTAAAGGAATTAGGCGTACATTTGAGCGGCGCGGGAAGCATGACCGCATCCGGCACTGCCGACGATCTCGACGTAGACATTAGCGGATTCGGCGACTTCAAAGCTGCAGACCTGCATGGCAAGGCTGCCAGCGTTCATATCAGCGGCGCAGGCAGCGCCACCGTCTGGGTGGACGACGACCTGACAGCCCGTATCTCAGGGGCAGGTTCCATTCGCTATTACGGTTCTGCCTCTGTGAGTAAACAGATCAGCGGCGTTGGAAGCGTGAGTCACGCCGGGGATAAATAGCATTTGTATTCACTCGAACCTGTTTAGACACAAAAGACTCCCTTCACATGGGAGTCTTTTTTATGGGCAGGTAAGGCATGTGGGAAACAACTATGCTTCCTTCGATTCAGGGATGTGTAAACCGACTCGCATCAATGCCAATTTCCGTGCCGAGCCAGGCCGCCATACGCTAGAACGCCTCATCCGGCAAAAAGTGACTCGACTCGTACCACTCGATCTGTTTGGGCTCGCTGCCCGCCGCCTGGTAAGCCAGCGCGTCTTCCCTCATCACCGCCTCATCGCGTAGCGCATTTTGAAAGAACAGGTGCGAGGGCGCTTCACGAAGCATGGACTGGAGCGTCGCTGTGGCTGTGCGCGCAGGTGTCTCCGTCGACAGTGGACTGCTGCGAGCCCACTCTGGCAATTGGTCAGGCAGAAGATCAAAAGCAATGCAACAACAGGAACACATTGTGGTGAAATTGAGTAGGCGAACGGACCATTCAAGCCTTCCTTTACAAAAGTGCCTTGCCAGACTCAGAGAGTATATAAAGGCAATTCTGAATCCTGCTTCTACTCAATACACCAATCTCCCCGCATCGGTTCCTGGATGACCATTAATAAACTAGAGACCAGGAAAGCGACACCCGTCTTCCGTTAGTTGGAGTGTTTACTATTCTTATCAGGCGTCCTGTGTGAAAATCAGCATACTATAGGGACCAATGGAGATACTGGCACGAGCACCCAAGCCATCTTTTGGATCACCAACCGCTTCCACGTCACTGCTGAAAAATCCCTGAAAGTCGCTGCTGTAGATCGTCGCGTCGCTGTTCAAGCGAAGTTTCCATAACCCGGGTGCGGGCATACCGATCTCGTAACTTTCCCTTGGAGCGTTGCTGAAATTGAACACAACCACAACGTCATCACCAGCACCATGCTGATCCCAGCGCTGAAAGGCGAGGACGTTATCGGTGTCGTTCACATGGTAGATGTTCAGGAATTGTCCGCACAATCCGCGGCTGAGACCCTGTTTGTTGAGCCGCAGACGGATCAGGTCATGATAGAGTCGGACAATGCCCTGGTACTGGTCATTCAAGTCCCAGTCCAGCGGCACGTTATCCTGGAACCATTCGCCCTGCAGGAACTCCTGTCCCTGAAACAACATCGGGATGCCGGGAGAGGTGAAGACCAGCCCCGCCGCCAGTGTAGATCGTTTCTGCGCGTGCCAGCCCGTCGGGTCGTCCGGGTTGATTTCCTGAGGCACGCGCGCCTTTCCATTGGCGACCTCATCGTGCGATTCACTATAGATCACACGCCGAAAGGCGTCCCCTTCGTATCGGAATAAGATTGCATGCCGAATCGCTTCCATGGAGCGATATTCATCCACGGCAAGTGTGACCATCCCTCGCACCGGGTGCACGAAGTTCGCATCCCACTGCGCGTGAAACCCGGCACCCCCTTCTTCGGCAGGCTTCGTAATCCAGGGGTTGCTTCGCAGGTCTTCGGCGATGGTGATCGCGCGCGGAAAACGCGCCCGGATGTCGCCGTTGAGTTGCTGCATCAGGCTCCAGCCATCGGGCAGCTCATTTGCTTCATTGCCGTCAATGCAGCGGATGTAGAGCGTGCTGTCATAACGCAAGCCGTCCACATGATATTCTTCCAGCCACATGCGGGCATTATCGTGGATGAAGCGCCTCACTTCCCCGCGCCCGTAATCCGGCCGGGTGCTGCCCCAGGGTGTCTCCGCTCGATGATCATTGTAAAAATAAATACCTCCCTTTTCATTTTCCTGCCAGCCGTCGAATCGCCAGAGATCCAGGTCGCTCGGCCCGAAGTGGTTGTAGACAACATCTAGGATCACGGCAATCCCGCGCTTATGGGTCTCACGAACAAGTTTCTTGAACTCATCTGGACCGCCATAGATACTTTCGACTGCAAAGATATGCGACGGGTTGTAACCCCAAGAATAATCCCCGGCGAATTCTGCAATCGGCATGATCTGGATGGCATTGACGCCGAGCCGTCTCAGATGCTCCAGTTTCTCCGTTGCGTCTTCAAAGCCGCCGGGTTTTCCTTCTGCGTCCGTGAAGAAGGACCCGATGTGCATTTCATAGATGGCCAGCTCATTGTGTGGAGGCAGGTCAAACTTATCATCCTGCCAGTCGAAACCGGATGGATCGTAAATGACGCCATTTCCTGTCGAATTAGTGACCTGCTTCGCATATGGATCAATGCGCGTGAGTTTAAGGTCACCATTAAGCAGCACGAATTTATACTCCTGGCCCGGCTTTGCAGATTCCACATCCGCATACCAATAGCCATTTGCCTCATGTGTCAGTGGTGTCGCTGTCTCCGACCAGTTGTTGAATCCCCCTGTGACAAAGACCGACTGCGCGTTCGGCGCCCAGACCCGAAAGGCAAC
>DATFHE010000342.1:0-8692 GCA_035248745.1 Anaerolineales bacterium
TGGCTGCCAGAGGAGTCAGTATATGAACCAGAGGGTTCTCAGGCAGAATGGCTTGTGCAACCCAGACCGATACAGCCCCTTTGACAATATCAAAAAAGGCGGTGAGTAAACCTGGCCCCAGCCCCGCTGCCCGGACGACGTTCGTCCCACCTGTCCGCCCGCTTTCCACTGTGCGGACGTCCTTGCCTGTCTTCATCTTTACAATTATTAACCCGGAGGGAATGGAGCCCAGAATATACCCGAGAATGACAACCCCAATGCCGATCAGAGTCTGCATAACGTTTGATCCTCCGAATGAGTATACCCTTCACAGTTACAGATTATGCTTTTCAACGAATGAAAAACAAATGAAAGATGTAATCTATGAGCAAGGCATTATATAAAACCTGAAACACAAGCAGAGTGATAAGGTTACTCTACTCCACGATTTGCAATACTACTTCCATTGCGCTGCCATTTTCGATCCAGAATCCGCGTGCCTTCCAGCCGTCTTGATCTCTTGACCAGATCAGGTGAACTACCTCATACGCCGCCTCCGCAACATCCGTTAGGGAGGCAGTTTCCGGTCCTGCAGGATGCGAGTGGAAGATGCCAAGCAGGTCCAGCCCATTCGAGTCGATCCATATAAAGGCTTGGAGCTGTTCATAAGGATCCATTACGAAGCGTATGGGACTTTGCGCCTGATTCCGAATCAAGAGTACTTTCTCCACCCTTTCCTCTTTGCCTGCCAGCAGTCCACACGCTTCCAGAGGAGCGTGACGATCCACATGTTCCAACATCTCTTGCCACTGACTTCTGTTCAGCGAAAGTCGTTGCTTCATTAATATTTATTGTAGGAATACAGCCAGTCCCAGGCACATCCCCATAATGAGGATGGGTTCAATGAGGGCGCGGCGAGCGGGCAGGTCTTCTCCGAGGTTCACGGCAAGGCTGGTCAAGCCGTACAGCAATCCGGTCAGTATCAACCCGAACTGGATCGGCGAAAGCGGCCAGTAATGCAAACTGGCCGCGATTTGCACGCAGACGAAAGCAATGCCGAGTGACCAGGCATATTCCCACTGTCCGCTACGTAGGTGCAAAATCCGCAGGCTGGCGAGTGCCGCCGCCAGAAACAAACCGGGGGCAAGAATATAGAGTCGGATGTTGCCATAGCGTAGCGCAACCGCCAGCACCAGGAAGAGCGTATAGGAAATAGCGGTCAGCCCTGCCATAGAGATGGCGTAATAGGGCGCGCCCGGATCGACAACGATATATTCGGCAACGAACACAAAAAAGAGAAAAATGCCCGCGATCAGAAAACTCATCCACCAGGCTGTCCCCGCAGGCAGAATGGAAAGCGGCACGCCAATTACAAATGTGGTCAGGGTGGGGAGCAACCACCACTGGTAGGTAGGACGCCCTCCCAGTGACGGATGCTCTCGCAGCAGCCAATCCATCCCGGTGGCGGTGAGACCTGCCGTCAGCACGCTCATCGCCACAGTGAGGTTCAAGGGAAGCAGGAAAAAAAAGCCCGGAAGCTGGATTTCCACGCTAAATTCGGGTGCCTGAATGAGACGATTGAGGGCAAATGCCAGCAAAACGGTGGATGTGAGCATACCAACCCGGTCCGCGTTTGGCAAATACCTCTGTTCGTTCATAAATGCATTGTACCTGCCTCATAGTTGGATGCCAAGACGAACCCAATATGGTAGAATCAACAGGTTATGAACAGGCAGAAATTGGCAGAACTTCCTCCACCGCCCGGTGTGATGGGTTCGTTAAGAGCTGGTTTTAACGTAGTTTCCAGCCATGTCTGGCTGATCGTTCTGCCGTTAATTCTGGATGTGCTTCTCTGGCTCGGGCCGCGTCTCAGCGTGGGCGGTTTGCTCAATCCATTCTTCAGGCTGGTATTCAATCAAGCGCGTACAACCCTGACCTCTGCTTCTGACCAGGAGCGGTTCGCCTCGTACCAGGATGCCTTCAGCGAAGTGCTCGAGCGGTTCAATCTACTGAGCCTGCTTGGCAGGCTGCAGGCATTTCCTGTAGGAATTTCGAGTTTGCTGGCACAGACCATGCCTGTGAACACCCCGCTTGGCTCGCAGGATGTGATCCAAATCACATCTATTCCCGGGTTGTTCGGACTCGGCCTCCTGTTTACAGTCCTTGGTTGGGTCGTGGGAGGGTTGTATTTTCGCTGGGTATCGGGTATCGCCCTGAGTGATGCCGATCGAGTCACAATGATCCGCCCCTCCTGGGCAATCATCCAGACACTGATCCTCTCGGTTGTCTGGGTGATTGGCTTGATGATGATCCTCATACCGGCGATGTTTGTCCTTGCCTTCCTGACATTGCTGAGTCCATTGCTGGCAAGCGGCGTTTTACTGGTTGCCTTCTTCTTCTCGTTCTGGCTGATCGTGCCGTTGTTTTTCACGCCACATGGAATCTTTGTGCGCAGGCAGAATGCTTTTTATTCGATTTTCACCAGCTTGCGGATGGCACGCTTTACACTCCCGACAAGTGCCATGTTCGTGCTTTGTGTGTTCCTACTCTCAACCGGCTTGAATTATCTTTGGAGCGTTCCGACAGGTGATTCGTGGATGCTGTTGGTGGGTATTGCAGGGCACGCCTTTATTACCACCGCTCTATTGGCGGCAAGCTTTGTTTATTACCGGGATATGAATGCGTGGCTGCAGCGGGTTTTTGAGCAATTGCAGCACAAGCAAATGCCGGCGCAACGTGTGTAATTTTTTATACTAATTTGGAGGCTTTTGTGACAAAAGAAAATCAGATCAATTACGATGTAAGCTCCATTCAAGCGCTCGAAGGTATTGAGCATGTACGCAAGCGCCCGGGGATGTATGTGGGCGGTACGGATATTAAAGCATTACATCACCTCGTCTATGAAGTGGTTGACAATGCCATCGACGAGGCACTGGCGGGCTTCTGCACGAACATCAATATCACCATCCACGAGGACAGCAGTGTGACCGTGGAAGATAACGGACGCGGGATCCCGGTGGGTCCACATCCTTCGAAAAAGGATATGAACGGCAAACCGATGGAGACTGTCGACGTCGTGATGACCGTTATCGGTGCGGGTGGTAAATTTGGCGGCGGTGGCTATAAGGTTTCGGGCGGTCTGCATGGCGTGGGCGTAAGTGCTGTAAACGCTCTTTCCGAATGGACGACAACCGAGATTAAGCGCGACGGGAAGCTGTGGCAGCAGAACTATAAGCGCGGCGTGCCGCAGGGCAAGATCCAGCAGATCGGCAAGGTTAAGGAGAACGATACCGGTACGAAGCAGAGCTTTAAGTTTGATAAGCAGATTTTCACCGAAGATATCGATTATAAGTTTGACACACTCGTTCAGCGTTTCCGTGAAATGGCGTTTGTGACGCGTGGTGTGCGCATCCGTTTTGTCGATGAGCGTGCAGACCGGGAGATGACCTTCTATTTCGAAGGCGGACTCACCTCCTTTGTCCGTTATCTCAACCGCAATCGCGAAAACCTGCACCCGGTTGTCCACGTGGAAAAAGACATCGATGCCATTGGCATCGAGGCCGCGATCCAATACACGGATGCCTACACTGAGTCTGTATATTCGTTTGCCAACACGATCAACACTGTGGACGGCGGCACGCACCTGACCGGTTTACGGTCTGCAATCACTCGTGTGATCAATGACTATGCTCGTAAGAACGGCTTGCTCAAGGACGCGGACCCGCCCTTCTCAGGTGATGATACACGCGAGGGGTTGACCGCGATCGTTTCAGTCAAACATCCAAACCCGCAATTCGAATCGCAGACCAAGGTCAAGTTGATGAACCCTGAGGCGCAGACCTACGTCACACAAGTGGTGGGTGAAACGTTTCGCACATTCCTGGAGGAAAACCCTCAAGCAGCAAAGACGATTATCGCCAAGTGTCTCACCTCCGCTCGTGCGCGTGACGCAGCGAAAAAGGCACGCGATCTTGTCATCCGCAAGTCGGCACTCGAGTCGCTGACACTGCCCGGCAAACTGGCGGATTGCTCCGAACGGGATTCATCCAAGACAGAGCTCTATATCGTGGAAGGTGATTCGGCAGGCGGCTCTGCCAAGCAGGGACGTGACCGTCATTTCCAGGCGATCCTGCCGCTGCGCGGCAAGATCCTCAATACCGAGCGTGCCCGTCTTGACAAAATATTGGGGAACAACGAAGTGCGTGCCCTCATCTCTGCTCTGGGCACCGGCATTGGCGATAACTTTGATATAGAAGGACTGCGCTATGGTCGCATCATTATTATGACCGATGCAGACGTCGATGGCAGTCACATTCGCACACTGTTGTTGACGTTCTTCTTCCGCTATATGCCGAAGCTGATCGAAGATGGTCACCTGTATATTGCACAGCCCCCACTGTACAGAGTTGCATATAAGAATCAAGTCAAATATGCGTACAGTGACAAGGAAAAGGACAAGATCGTGAAGGAAGTCGGTGAAAAGGCAAGCCTGCAGCGCTATAAGGGACTCGGTGAAATGAATCCAACCCAGTTGTGGGAAACGACCATGAACCCCGAGAACAGGACCCTGCTTGTTGTCACGATCGAGGACGCCGCAGAGTCCGACCGTACCTTCGATATGCTGATGGGTGACGCCGTAGACCCGCGCCGAAAGTTCATCCAGACCCATGCCAAAGCGGTCAGAAACCTGGATATTTAGCCCGAAGAGTCGAACGTCCCGAAGACTATAGTCTTCGGGACGTTTTGATTAAGGGAAGTTAATCTTTAATTCTTTGTTATGAAAGTACCATAGTTAGGCTGGGGGGACTAGTGTAAAATTCTGTCGATTGTCCAGCACGATTTGCTTAGCAAATCGAACGGCGGGACAACTGAAGTTATGAACGAATCATATCGTATTAATGATGCCCTGGGCAAAATTACACAGTGGATCGTATTGATTTATCAGACGATTGCTGTCCTCATCTTTGCCGCGTCCTTAATTCTGGGGCTGGACTGGTTGAACGATCCATTCATCGGAGGGTTGTTCGAGCAAACGATGGTGCTCAATGGCACAGATACGCGCCAGGCAGGCGAGCACTGGGCTCTCTATGAGCGGGGGTTTCAGATTGGCGATCAGCTTGTTTCCGTCAACGGTCGTCTGATTTCAAGTGGGGAAGATCTGCATAATACTCTGATTGCTTTACAAGTTGGTCAGACCGTTCCCGTCGAAATGCGGACCAGTGAGGGCGAAGTTCGCATAGTGGACGTGACACTTGAGTCTTTTTCGACACCGGACCGCATTGCCTTCTTTGTCATTCCCATGTTTATGAGCGCGGTCTTTTTAGGACTGAGCTTATGGATCTTTGGCTTGCGCCGGACTGAATCAGCCGGGCGGGCGTTTTCGATGATGACGACCTCGATCGCGCTTGTGATTGGATCGCTTTTTGATTTATATGGTTTTCACTATTTTACATACGCGTGGACACTGGCTGCGGCTTTGTCTGGCGGAGCAGTGATCGATCTTGGTCTTTGTTTTCCACAGGAAGCACGGCTGTTGCTCCGTCGCCCTTACCTGCGATGGTTTGGGTATGCGATTGGGATCGCTCTGGCGGTGAGTGCCTTTTCTACGTTATATGATTTCCAGAATCCGACAGCCTATTTTGCATCCTGGCGAAACATTTATATTTTTATAGCGGTCTCCGCCTTGATTTACTTTGGGGCGCTGACAATCCATGCATTTTTCTCGCAGTCACCCGTTGTAAAAAGCCAGGCGCGGACGATCTTGTTGGGAGCCTTGCTTGCCTTTGGTCCGGTTGTCTTCTGGTTGTTGTATTCCTCCTGGAGGAATCTGGGCGGAGGATCGGCAGAGGCCGTTCCGTTCAACCCGTATCTCTTCGTCCCATTTATTCTGTTTCCCCTGGCAAATGGATATGTGATTCTGCGCTTTCGCCTCCTGCGCACCGACTATTGGGTGCGTCAGGGAATGGTGTATTTTCTGCTGACGGTTCTTGCTGTGGCAGCGTATGGTTTATTTGTCACCGGAGTCGGGTTAATCGCTTCCAATTTCGTGAGCGCCAATAATCCCTATCTCATTGGCGGTCTGGTGTTTTTAATTGCCGTGTTCCTCGAACCCTTGCGAACCCGCTTGCAGGCTCTGGTGGACAGTGCCTTCTTCCGCGGGCAACGCGCTTATGAAGAACGGCTCCGTGGCTTTAGCCACGAGCTCACCAATGCACGCGACTTAAACACGATTGGTCGGGTCCTACGGGAGCAGATCTCCAGCAGCCTCGTGCCAGATCGTTTGCACATTTACACGTATGATTCGTTGAATGATCAATATGTGGCGCTTGCCAATGGGGATGGTCGTCCGACAAGTGACATCCGGTTTTCATCGAACAGTTCTCTGGTGCAATACTTCCAAAAGGAAACGATTCCACTCTATCTCGATACCATCAATCCACCAATGGCAATTCGCGGCGATGAAGCCCGATTGTCGTTATTGGGCGCGCGACTCTTCGTGGCTTTGCCAGGAGAGGAGCTTCCTATCGGCTGGCTTGCCCTGGGAACGCCGCTGTCGGGCAGCGTTTATACACCGAAGGATCTAGATTTCCTGGATAACATTTCCGACCAGTCGTCGGTTGCCATCGCGCGTGTGCAGACCGTTGCAGACCTGAACCGCCGCTTGCAGGAAATGAACGCGTTGACACGTGTATCGCAGGGTGTAAATGTCACCCTCACCTTCGACGATGTCCTGGAACTTATCTTTACTCAGTCTTCTCAGATCATCCCTTCATCGCTTTTTCATATTACGCTCTATAACAAGGCTGCTAATTACTTTTATTATGGCTTCCGTGTGGACGATAATGAGCGTATTACCAGCCTCGAAAATCAGCCACTGTCCCCCAGTCTCGGTTTGGGACAGGAGATCATTCGCAAGGGACGCCCAATCCTCACACAGGATTACTTGCGCGAGTGTCGGGCGAGGAATATCACACCTTCTGTGCAGAGCGTGTATGCCTGGATGGGTGTTCCACTGAATTCC
Organism: Anaerolineales bacterium; assembly: GCA_035248745.1. GTDB lineage: Bacteria > Chloroflexota > Anaerolineae > Anaerolineales > Villigracilaceae > Defluviilinea. The sequence goes on from DATFHE010000342.1 coordinate 7,001, forward strand.
GGCGCGGAGACGATTGGTTCGTTGAGTGTTGGCAGCGGCGATGCCACCGTCACGTATACAACGGCACAGCTCGATCTATTACAAGCCATCGCCGATCAAACCGTGGGCGCTATTGTAAAAGCTCGTCTCTTGCAGGAGAGCCAGCAGCGCGCACATCAACTTTCGACACTGAACGAGATCACACGCCAACTCACATCCACGCTGGAACAGGAACCTCTTCTGCGAAATATTCTCGAGAACGCGGTCAATATTCTGAATTGTGAAGCTGGCACGTTGTTCCTGATGGACGAGCCAACCGGTGACCTGATCTTTCGTGTGACGACCGGGCCTGTAGCGGGAAATCTGTTAGGGCAGCGCCTTCCCGCAGGGACAGGGATCGTCGGTCGCGCCGTGCAACTACGTGCACCCGTCATTGAGAACGACGGTCAGCGCTCTCCGACCCGGTACGGGGCGGCGGACAAACAAACAGGCTTCATCTCGCGTTCGCTTCTGGCAGTTCCCATGCAGATCAAGGATCGCGTCCTTGGCGTGATCGAGGTCATCAATCGCAAAGATGGATTGCCTTTCGTGGAAGACGATCAGAACCTCTTGACTGCGTTTGCAGGTCAGGCGGCAGTCGCGATCGAAAATGCCCGCCTGCTGGCGCTTACAGACCAGGAACTGGAAGAGAAGATAGAAGAATTACAAGTGATGGGGCGCATCGTCCGTGAGCTTAACGCCAGCCTGGAAGTCATTCATGCCATGCGTACGACTCTCGAGTGGGCGATCCGTCGTTCAAAGGCCGAAGCAGGTTTGATTGGCATGATCGAAGGGGATCATCTGCGTCTCATGGCGCACCAGGGCTATGATGACGTCTTCCCCTCCGAGAAAGAGGCAGAAATGCCCATCGAATCATCTGCTGTTCGCGCTGCCATTGAGAGTGGACAACCCAGCCAGATCTCCCTGGTGGGCAATGGGGCTCGGGGGATGTTGCCTAGCGCGCACACGCAGATCATTGTCCCGATCCGCCGTGAGGCACAGGTGATTGGTTTGCTGCTGCTGGAGAGCACGAGTGATTCTCAGGGCAACCTGTCATTCCTAAACCAGTTGAGCGACAGCGCCGCGATCGCGATTGCCAATGCTCAACTGTATAACGAGGTTCAGCGCGCAAATCTGGCGAAGAGTGATTTCGTCTCTTTTGTTGCACATGAACTAAAGAACCCCATGACATCTATTAAAGGGTATACAGAATTGCTGGCAGCCGGGTCGGTGGGGCAGGTCAATGAGATGCAAGCCAACTTTCTGAATACGATCCGTTCGAACGTGGAGCGCATGTCTGCGTTGGTTTCGGACCTCAACGATAATGCCAAAATAGAAGCAAACCGTTTACGCTTGGACTTTAAGCCGGTGGAAGTGGCAGAGGTCATCGATGAGGTGATGCGGTCCACGAGGCGGCAAGTGGAAGATAAACGACAGAGCATTGAGCTTGAGCTGGCGCCGTCCCTGCCTGCTGTTTGGGCGGATCGTTTGCGTGTGGGGCAGGTGCTCACCAACCTGATCAGCAACGCCCATAAATATACGCCGGAAGGTGGGAAGATCCTTGTGGGCGCCGAAGCAACTGATAACCAATGGGATCCGGAAGGCGCGAAACGGGTCGTCCATCTCTGGGTACGCGATAACGGCATCGGAATCAGCGTTGAAGATCAGACGAAG
>DATFHE010000343.1:0-3594 GCA_035248745.1 Anaerolineales bacterium
ATACAATCCAGGCGGTAGTTCCTGCCTCAGACGTTTGCAATCCGTTCGACTGGAGCCACTGGTGGAAGGTAATACCGAGAAACCCCAGCAGCGCAAAATAGGACCACTCGGTTTTCCTGGGCAGCCGGAACTGTTTTTGTAAAACCACGGTTGCACCGAGAATCAGAACCCCCATTAAGAACCTCAGCCAGACAACGGTAATGGGGGAAATATCATTCAATGCCACTTTGGTGGCAATAAATGAGGCACCCCAAACGATCACCGCGAACAGCGCCTCTAGATAAATAAACATTCTTGCCTTGGACATACCGTATCCTTGAAAGAAGATGAGGTAATTATAAATCTGGTTCCAGCCCATACTTTTGACTTCCCTCTTCGTTTGTTGTACACTTTTATGAAACATCACCGGTGACAGACGAGGAGAGTGATCTATGGAACGATCTGATTTTCAATATGCACAGGGTAAGCGGGCTCAGCTCAAAGCAGACTATCAGGTTGATGTGGTTGCGGACTGGGGTGAAGGCAATGGGCAGGTGACGCCCGGCACCTGGTCAAAAGCTGAGCTGGATAGATTGCACAACGCGATCGATCTCATGGTGGACGCAATGGGTGGAAAAGAAAAGTTTATCGAGCACCTTGGCGGCGTAATGGTCCAAAAATCGGACATCGGCACTCATGGAGGGGAGGCGCTCGCCCATCGCGTCAGCCTCTCCATTAAAGGATCCTTTTCCTCCTGGACTGTTGTCCACGAGTTTGCTCATGCATGGGATGCCAACTACGGTTGGCGACTCTCAAAATTGTTGGAAAAATATACCGGCGGCTTCACAAGCCCATTCTTATCCGGCGTTTTGAAGGTGGCAGGTCTTTCCGATACAGAGCGTTTTCGTCCAGGAAAGAAACCAGGACGTTACGGCAGGAGACCTGGCTGTAACCAGGCAGGATATTTTTACGGGGATCGTCCCAGCGGCTCGAACTGGAGTTTTAACCGCGTAGAAGACTTTGCAGAGTCAGTTGCCATGTATATCGGCTGGGGAACGGATAATGATCTATCTGAGCATGCCCATAAAAGAATTGTTCGCTATCAATTGAAGAACGGCGATAAAGATCCGTTCAATATCATCGACAATTGGATGGAGTATGCCAGACGCTTTTACCCGGACAATGGAGACTACACAAAGACGAAACGCTGGCAATTTGTGGATGATCTCATGAAGGGAAAGATATCACTTCGCGAAGCCCATGGCAGGCATCCGGCACGACCGTAAGCTCCAAAAGTTGTTAGTATGTCCTGATGTATGTAAAATCTGACCTCAGTTCCGAGTATAATTCTCCGTCGGAGGTTACATTTATATGGAAATTACTTGGTATGGACATTCTTGTTTTCGTCTCACCGAGCGCAGTTATGCGACGGTAGTGACAGATCCATTTGATAGTAAATCAATTGGTTATGACTCCCTTAAACTCAGGTCAGATATTGTAACGGTCAGTCATGATGCTCCAGGTCACAACAACACAGACGCAGTCAAAGGCACATCGCATGTCATCGATGGCGCAGGGGAATTTGAGATTGGAGGCGTCTTCATCACCGGCGTCCAAACGGATGGCAACGGCTCAGGCAAGAAAAAGTCAAAAAAGAACGGTGAAGCGTCCGGGCGGAATACCGTGTATGTATTCGATTATGACGGGATCACCGTTGCCCATTTGGGCGATCTCCGGGACGTTCCTACTCAATCGGAGATCGAATCGCTCGGCACAATCAACGTAGCGCTGGTGCCGGTGGGGGGTGGGGGCGGGCTAAACGCCGCGAAAGCCGCGGAGGTGATCAGTTTGATTGAGCCGAGTCTCGTCATCCCGATGCACTATTCCACTCCCGCAGCAAAGCTCTCGCTCGACTCCCTGAACAAATTCATCAAAGAGATGGGTCTCTCGAAGGCTGAAACGCAGCCGTCCCTCAAGGTGACACGCAGCGGTCTCCCCAATGAAACTCATGTCGTCGTGTTAGATTATCAGAAGAGCTAGCAATGGCTGTAAAGGTTCTCATGACATGGGATATCGCCGGAGAACGCGATCAGGAATATTTCGAGTTCATTATTGGCGAATTCATTCCCGGCGTGCAGCGGCTTGGCTTGCAGCCTGCAGAAGCATGGGCGACAATTTATGGATCGTACCCGCAGATCCAGGTCGGGTTGATTGCCAACGATGTTGCGCAGGCACGCCACGTGCTCGAATCCAGTGATTGGACGTTACTGCAGGATAAGCTCTTCGATTACGTCAAGAATTTCTCGTACAAAGTCGTGCCCTCGCGCGGCGGTTTTCAATTTTAGGAAGCGTACAAGGAGTTTAGAGCGACACCTGCATGTTAAAACTCCATTCGTGGTTTTTCTACCTATGTGCTTTGGAAGGCGCGGCTGCAATAGCCGCGCTTTTCTTGATTCCCTCTGAGGGTGGAAGGCTCTCGCTCGCTCGGCTCGCTCTTATCGGTTTCATCACCGCACTTTGTATCGGGTGGACGTATCTGGGAAAGGTGGGCAGTAGCCGAGTATACGAGTACATCAGGAAACACGAGACTCGCTTACCGGTATACATATTTACCTGTGTAATTTTCTCTTTCGTCATAGCCCTCCTTATTTTCTTCCTCCGCTATCTCAACCCGGAAAGCTTCTTCTCGACCTACCAGCGCCTCCGTCCCTTACTCTGGTACTTACTGATCCTCTCCGTTCAATTTTCTTTCTACTTTCTGCTTTTTTATCGGGGCTTTCATCCTGCGAATCTCTATCCCTATAAGCCCGTTCACATCACTGCTTTTGTTGCCTTCTGTCTTCTGCTTTTGCTTCTGGTTGTCATTTCCATCACGCGTCTTGGCCTCACGCCTGACCCTGCCTACTGGGGTGAGCCCGGTGTTCCAATACTTGGCTGGCAATTTGCCCTGGCACTGATCGGAGGGGTTTGTATTTTCGGACTCACGTTTCGCCGGCTGGATTTCTTTCTACCGTTTAGCCTCTATCTGCTTGCACTCATCGTTTGGTTAAGTGTTCCTGTAGATGTGCTGGCAAATAGTTTTTACATGCCGATCAACCCACCTTCGCTTCAGCCATTTCCGTATTCGGATGCCGGTTATTACGACCAGATGGCGCAAACCCTGTTGATCGGTCATCCGTATCAGGGAACGATTCCTACACGTCCTCTTTATATTTTCCTGCTGACGACGCTGCATCTTTTATTCGGGGAAAACTATCGGAATATCATTGTGGGACAGACGTTTGTGCTGGCTGCGATTCCGGTGGTCTTCTATTTTCTGGGAAAGAAACTCCATAGCCGCGCAGCCGGCGTGACCATCGCATTGTTTTTCATCTTTCGGGAGTTGACCACCCTGCTGGTATCGTCGAATACGCGCGTGTCCAACACCAAGACTCTGCTGGTGGATTTACCTACGCTTCTGTTGTTGATCCTTGCGTGTCTGTTCACGCTGCGCTGGTTGGAACGAAAGGATGAGAAAAGCGCCCTCATGGCGGGCGGGGTGTTTGGCTTGCTTCTCCTCTTGCGGACACAGTCCATGCTGGTTCTGCCGTTCCTGCTTCTGGCTGCTCTTCTGGT